>NZ_JBEOXE010000029.1:0-87521 GCF_040296485.1 Streptomyces sp. NPDC002138
CCACTGAGACCCGCGCGGTCCCGACCCGGAACCGGACCCGCACAGCACGAAGGGGGCCCCGGCGGCTGTTGCCGCCGGGGCCCCCGACACTGTCCGTCACACCGTTGGTGCGGCTCCGGCTACACGCCGACCGTCGTGCCGAGCATGACGGACGCCCGCTGCACCGGGGTCAGCCCGCGGACGGGCACCTCGGCCGGGGCCGCCGCGGGGCGGCAGGTGAAGCCCAGGGCGGTCAGCGCCCGGGTCACCTCGGCGGCGCTGAAGTCACGGCGGTCCTGGCGGGTGATGACGGCGCCCACCTGCTTGACCGGGTACGTGCGGCGGCCGATGATCGCGGACTCGCCCGTGACGGGTTCGGGCTTGATGCCCTTCATCGAGGCGAGCACCCCGTCCTTGGTCAGGTCGAACGGGAAGCGGGCGATGACACAGCGCATGGGTGCCTCACAGGTAGGAAGGGAACGCTCCGGGGCGGTACGGAGCCGGTTCAGCGCGAAGAGATCAGGACACCCAGCGCGTGGCCGTCGGCGTCGACGACCGGCAGGGCTTCGAGGCCGCGGTCCCGCAGCACCCGTTCGGCGTCGTGCGCCGGCATGCCGGGCGTGACGAACGGTCCGCCGTCGCGGACGAGGTCACGCAGCCGGACCCGGTCGGTGTAGGCCGCTTCCGCCCGGAGGGCGGTCAGCTGGGACCGGGTGACCAGGCCCGCGCACAGGCCGTCCTCGTCGCACAGGACCAGGTACCCGGCCAGGGTGCTGGTCATGACGGACAGGGCGACTTCGACGGTCATGTCGTCGCAGACCTGCGGGCCGCACGGGCGCATGGCCTCGGCGGTCATGGTGGCACGGTCCGGCGCGTGGGGCTGCGTGTGCGTCAGGGTCAAAGATCTCTCCGGCGTGGGTGGCGGCGGCAAGCCGGGGCCGAGCGTGGCGCGCGTACGGGTCGTACGGGGCTCCGCACGCCCGTACGGGGCCACGTGGGCGCCGTACGGGCGTACAGGGGGCGTGCTCGGGGTGCTCAGGCGGCGCTGGCGACGCGGGGCGGGCGCTGGGAGCCCGTGGACGGCGCGCCGGTCCTGCCGCCGCGGCGGTCCTGCGCGGGGCGGCTGCGACGCCCACGCGAGGAGGCGGCGCTGCGCTTGGGGCGCTCGGTGACCGGGGCGGTGATGGTCACGGGCACGCCGGAGGGGGCCTGGGCACCCGTGACGCGGATCAGCTCGGCGTCACCGGGGCGGACCGTGGCGGTCTGCGGGGTGATGCCGGCCGCCGCCATGAGCCGCGTCATCTCGCGGCGCTGGTTCGGGGTGACCAGGGTCACGACGCTGCCGGACTCACCCGCGCGGGCGGTGCGGCCACCGCGGTGCAGGTAGTCCTTGTGGTCGGTGGGCGGGTCGACGTTGACGACCAGGTCCAGGTTGTCCACGTGGATGCCGCGGGCGGCGACGTTCGTGGCGACCAGCACGGTCACGTGCCCGGTCTTGAACTGGGCCAGGGTGCGGGTGCGCTGCGGCTGCGACTTGCCACCGTGCAGCGCGGCGGCGCGGACGCCGCTGTACAGCAGGTGCTCGGTCAGCCGGTCGACGGCGTGCTTGGTGTCCAGGAACATGATCACGCGGCCGTCGCGGGCGGCGATCTCCGTGGTGGTGGCGTGCTTGTCCGCGCCGTGTACGTGGAGCACGTGGTGCTCCATCGTGGTGACGGCGCCCGCGGAGGGGTCGACGGAGTGCACGACCGGGTCGGTCAGGTAGCGGCGCACCAGCAGGTCGACGTTGCGGTCGAGGGTGGCGGAGAACAGCATCCGCTGGCCCTCGGGGCGCACCTGGTCGAGCAGGGCGGTGACCTGGGGCATGAAGCCCATGTCGGCCATCTGGTCGGCCTCGTCCAGGACGGTGATGCCGACCTGGTTGAGCCTGCAGTCGCCGCGCTGGATGAGGTCCTTGAGGCGGCCCGGGGTCGCGATGACGACCTCGGCACCGGCGCGCAGCGCTCCGGCCTGGCGGTGGATCGGCATGCCGCCCACGACCGTGGCCAGGCGCAGCTTCAGCGCACGGGCGTAGGGGGTGAGCGCGGCGTTCACCTGCTGGGCCAGCTCGCGCGTCGGGACGAGGACCAGGGCGAGCGGCTGCCCGGGCTCGGCGCGCTGCCCCGCCGTACGGGCGAGCACGGCCAGCCCGAAGGCGAGGGTCTTGCCGGAGCCGGTGCGGCCGCGGCCGAGGACGTCACGGCCCGCCAGCGTGTTGGGCAGGGTCGCGGCCTGGATCGGGAACGGCACGCTCATGCCCTCGCTGCCCAGGGCGGCCAGCAGCTGGGCCGGCATGTCGAGGTCCGCGAAGGCCTCGACGGCGGGGAGCGGCGGGGTCAGGGTGACCGGCAGGGCGAACTCGCCCTGGACGGAAGACGAGCGGCGACCGCCGCCATAACCACCCGGACGGCCCTGGCCGCCGGAGCGGGCGGGGGCGCCGGAGCGGGTCCCGGAAGACGAGCCGAAGCGGCTGCCGCCGCCACTGCCCGAACCGGAACGGGAGCCGGCATAGCCCTCGGAACGGGTGCGGGAAGAGCGGCTGGAACGGTCATTGCCACGCGTTGTGCGGTTCATGCGAAAACCTCCTCGATACGGCACGCATCGAGGAATTCCCGGCAGCGGAAATCGAGCCGCACAAGGATTCACAAGAACGAGCCGAACAAAAGCGAATATGGCGGAGTCGACGCTGAAAAGCGGTCGGCTTGCCAAGAAGAACGCACCGCGATGAGTGCCGTGGGATACGGGGATCGCGTGCGGGTGGTGGGGCGGCGGGTGAGATCCCGGCCGGCCGGTGTCGACAGCCGTGCTGTCTCGTCGCTCACGCGGGCCGTCACGGCCGGCGGAGCGGTGGAAATGCAGCGAGCTGGGGCCCGCACCCCAAGGTGCGGGCCCCAGCTGCTCAGTACGCGTCAGCGTCAGGCGGTGACGATGTTCTCGGCGGTCGGGCCCTTCTGGCCCTGCGCGATGTCGAAGCTGACCTTCTGGCCTTCCTGCAGCTCGCGGAAGCCCTGGGAGGCGATGTTCGAGTAGTGGGCGAACACGTCAGGACCGCCGCCCTCCTGCTCGATGAAGCCGAAGCCCTTTTCAGCGTTGAACCACTTCACGGTGCCATTAGCCATGTTGAATCTCCTTCGGGGCACAGCCCAGAGATCCGCACTGTGCGGATCTCGAGTCGCCGCATGATCGCCCCGACCGGAAGACTTCCGGTGAAAACAGAAACACCCACAACCGCTCGTGAAGAGTGAGGTCAGTGAAAGTGCCAAAATTTTGGGAACCACAACTGCAACTGGAATCACAGTAGCACGCCGGAGCCGACCGGGCGCGAGGAATAATCCGGGCCCGGCCACCGAACCAGAAATCCTCACCCGGCCTTTAGGCGATTTCTGTCATTGCCAGTACAGGTTTGGGAAGGTAGGGGACGCAGGATTTCCGCGGCCTCACGGACGGGCCGGGGCGGAATGCCGCAGCACGTCCCGCACCTGCGCGGCGATCTCGCCCTCGTTCCGCTCGAACGTGGCATCGGTCAGCACGGCCGGGTCGGCGGGCAGTCCCGTGAGCACGGGCGTGTGCAGGTGGCCGCCGGGCAGCCGGGGGTTCAGTTCCGTCCTGAGCCGGTTGGAGCGGTAGGCGACCTCGTTGGAGAGGTAGCCGCCACCTCCGCCCGCGACGGCGCGGGAGCCGGGGGTGGGCCCGTCCTCGCGGTCCACGGGACTGTCCTGACCCGCGGGTATCTCGCTGACCGCGGTGTTCAGCCGGACCGGGTACGGGCTCTGGACGGCGGTCATGGCGTCGGTCGGAAGGGTGGTCCGCAGGAATTCGGCTCCCGGGCCGAGGCCCGGCGCCGTGACGGGATGCGCGTACGTGCCCCCCGACAGGGCGTCGGCGTTGTCCGGGTACGGGTCCGCCGACCGGGCGCGGCCCGCCCAGGCCTCCAGCGTGAAGATCCCGGGGTAGCCCTGGCTGATGCTGGTGATCATGTCGGCGGCGCGGGGTCCGGCCGCGAGGCGGGGGCCGTAGGCGCGCTCCACGATCCCGGCGTCGAAGTCGGCGTAGCGGACGGGCAGGACGACGGCCCGGATCTCCACCGGGGTGCCGTCCGCGAGCGTCAGGCGGCGGCCGTTGAGCTGGAGGACCGCGGAGCCGGAGGGGTTGGCCCGGCGAGGCTCGGCGTCCAGGCCGAAGGGGTCGAACCCGCTGACGAACAGCCGCCGCACGCCCGGGGTGCCGCGGAAGTCGTTGGCGGTCAGACCGCGCGAGGCGTCCTCGAAGCGGGTGCGCAGGGCCGGCCGGTCGACCGGGAAGCCCGGTGTCCACTGCACCAGCTGGACGGTCATCCGCAGCCGGGCCCAGTACAGCGGGCGGTCGTCCCCGGCCGCCAGGTCCCCGCCGGGGCGCCGCCCCTGCGCCCGGTCCACGGCGGCCCGCCACAGCGCCTCGCCCCAGGCGTCGAGGAGCCGGCCCGCCTCGGCGGCGTCGCGCGCGGAACAGAGCGCGGCGGGAAAGCGGCGTACGAACTCGCCCAGCGCGGCCCGCTCCACGAAGGCGGCGGTCCGCGGGTCGGCCAGCCGCGCCTGTTCCGGGTCGCCCACGGAGGAGGCGGTGGCGGGACCGGCGGCGCACGAGGGCGGGGCGGCGGCGTGCGCGGCCGCGGGAGGGAGAACCGCGGTGATGCCGAGGAGGGCGGCGATGAGGGCCGTGCGGCGGAAGATCATCATGCCATGTGACATTACATAGAAGGGGAGTTGGTACGGCAGGCGATTTCGGGGCATCCGCAGGACATGGACAAGTCATCGCTCGACACGGAGCGGCGACCGGCGCCCGAGCGTCCCCGCCGCCCGCGGTGGTGGGGACGGGCGGCCGGCGCGCTCGTGGTGACGGCGTTACTGGTCGCGCTCGTCGTCCGGTTCGGTCTGATACCCGGCGTCGGCGCGCTCTTCGGCGACCTCTTCGGCGTCGACACCCGGGACCGCTCGGGGCCCGTACTGCTCAAGTCGATCCAGGACATGCACCGTTACGAGGGAGCCGTCGGCAACTTCCAGGTCGTCGCCGACCTGGAGAAGGACGCTCCCTACCTGCCGGACTCGATCCGCGGCACCCGGACCCTGTACGTCGGGGCGGGCACCGTCAGCGGGTACGTCGACCTGGGCAAGCTCGACGACCACGCCGTCACGGTGAACGGGGACCGCACCGAGGCGACGCTGCGCCTGCCCCACGCCGCGCTCGGCACGGTCACGCTCGACCTCGACCGCTCCTACGCCGTGAGCCAGCAGCGCGGGATCCTGGACCGGCTGGGCGACCTGTTCTCGGACAACCCGGGCGGGGAGGAGGCCGTACAGCGTCTGGCCGTCCAGCACATCGGCGAGGCCGCGCGCGGGAGCGGGCTCGCCGAGCGGGCGGAGAAGAACACCACCTCCATGCTGGAGGGTCTGCTCCGCTCGCTCGGCTTCCGCCAGGTCACGGTCAGCTACGTCTGACCCCTGAGGGCCCCCGGCCGCCGTGGCGGGCCGGGGGCCTTACCGAGCCACCGTCAGACGGACAGCACCTGTTCGCGCACCGCCGACGGCACCGGGGCGTATCCGGTGGGCCGGGAGGTGAAGGTCCCCCGGCCCTGCGTGCGGCTGCGCAGCCGCGACGCGTAGCCGAACAGTTCGGCCAGCGGCACCTCGGCCGTGACCGTCGTGGTCCCGGTCCGCGTCAGCGAACCGGCGACCCGGCCGCGCCGCGCCGCCAGATCCCCGAGCACGCTGCCGACCGCCTCCTCGGGGACGGTGACCACGACCTCGGCCACCGGTTCCAGCAGCTCCATCACGGCGGCGCGCAGGGCCGCGCGCAGCGCGAACCGCCCCGCCGCCCGGAACGCCATCTCCGAGGAGTCCTTGGGGTGCGTGGCCCCGTCCGTCAGCGTGACCCGCAGCCCGGTCACCGGATGGCCGCCGAGGGGGCCCTCGGCGAGCGCGTCCCGGCAGCCGGCCTCGACCGCGCGGACGTACTCCTGCGGCACCCGGCCGCCGACGACGGCCGACCGGAATTCCAGGCCGCCGTCGCCGTCGCCGCGGCGCCCCTCGTCGGGGGGCTCGACGTCCAAGGGCTCGACGTCGATCACCACATGGGCGAACTGGCCCGCGCCGCCGTCCTGTTTGACGTGGCGGTAGACGAGCCCGGACACGCCCCGGGCCACCGTCTCCCGGTAGGCCACGCGGGGCCGGCCGACGTCGACGAGCAGCCCGTGGCCGCGCCGGAGCTTCTCCACCGCCACCTCCAGATGCAGTTCGCCCAGGCCCGACAGCAGCGTCTGGCCCGTCTCGCGGTCCGTCCGCACGGCCAGCGAGGGGTCCTCCTCGACGAGCCGGGCGAGCGCGGTCGACAGCCGGCCGGTGTCCGCGGTGCCGCGCGCCTCGACCGCCACGGACACCACCGGAGCGGCGACCGTGGGCGGTTCGAGGACCAGCGGGGCCCCCGGCGCGCACAGGGTGGCGCCGGCGCGGGTGGTCTTCAGGCCGACGACGGCCACGATGTCCCCGGCCACCGCCCGGTCCACCTCGGCGTGCCGGTCGGCCTGCACGCGCAGGATCCGGCCGATGCGCTCGGTGCGGCCCGCCGTCGTGTCCAGCACGGTGTCCCCCTTCCTCATCGTTCCCGAATAGACGCGCAGACAGGTCAGCCGCCCGGTCGCCGTCGCGTTCACCTTGAAGGCCAGCGCGGCGAAGGGCGCCGACGGGTCGGCGGCGCGTTCCTCCACCGCCCCGTCGAGCGTGCCCCGTACGGGCGGTACGTCCGCCGGTGAGGGCAGGTACGCCAGTACGGCGTCGAGCAGCGGCTCGACGGCGCGGTCGCGGTACGCCGATCCGCACAGCACGACCACGCCCTCGCCGCCGTGGGTCAGCTCGCGCAGGGCGGTGACCAGCGTGGCGGGGCCGAGCGCCGAGGTGGCGCAGTACTCCTCCAGCGCGGCCGGATGCAGCTCCGCCACCTGCTCGTCGAGCAGCCGTCGGCGCCGCAGTGCCTCTTCGCGCAGGTCCTCGGGGACGGCGACGTCCTCGAAGGGCTGCGGCCCGGCGCCGGCGCGCCAGATCAGCGCGCGCATCCGTACGAGGTCGACGACGCCGGTGAAGCCGTCCTCCCGCCCGATGGGCAGCTGGACCACGAGCGGCACGACGTGCAGCCGCTCGCGCAGCGAGGCGACGGCCGCGTCGAGGTCGGCGCCGACCCGGTCCATTTTGTTGACGAACGCGATGCGCGGGACGTGGTGGCGGTCGGCCTGCCGCCACACGGACTCGCTCTGCGGCTCCACACCCGCGACGGCGTCGAAGACCGCGACCGCCCCGTCGAGCACGCGCAGGGAGCGCTCCACCTCGTCGGAGAAGTCGACGTGTCCCGGGGTGTCGATCAGGTTGATCCGGTGGCCCTCCCAGGTGCAGCTGACCGCCGCCGCGAAGATGGTGATCCCGCGGTCGCGCTCCTGCGGGTCGAAGTCGGTGACGGTCGTCCCCTCGTGGACCTCGCCGCGTTTGTAGGTGGCGCCGGTGGCGTAGAGGACCCGCTCCGTGAGGGTGGTCTTCCCGGCGTCGACGTGCGCCAGGATGCCGAGGTTGCGGACCTCGGCGGTGGCCGGTGCCGTGGTGGCGGGCACGGTCGTGGTGGTGTTCGTGGTCGTGGTGACGGGTTCGGTGCGCATGGCCCGAGGCCTTTCCGGGGTGTACGGCAAGGAGACGGCGCGATGGCGGGCGGGGTGGCGGGAGGCGGCCCGCGGGCATGCCGCGGGGAGGGCTCACCGGCCGGGGAGAAGGAAACCTTCACTCGTCGCCCGGACATCCGGTGACGGCCGCGCGGCGGTCACCGGGAAACGGAGGACACCAAGATCACGTCGTACCGCGACCGGGCAGCGAAGACAGCGGTGCGCTCACACATGCCCGGGCTCCCCTCGTTCGGTGGATCGACGAAACGCGCGCCGCGATCATGTGGCGGCACGCAGGAGCGAGTGTAGGCAGCCCCCTCCGGGCTCGGCACCGGGTTTTTCCGCACCCCGCGGGCGACGGGTACGCCACCCGCACCACACGGGAACGGCCGTCAGCCGTACTCCGGGCGCCCGGCAGTGCTACAAAGGGTTGGTGGCCCATCCTTGCAACCCGTACCGGGGACGTCGGTGCGGTCACTGAGCCGGAACCGCCCGCGCAGCGTCGCCCGACAGGTATTCGTCCTTCAGGTGGCGATCGTGGTGCTGCTCGCCGCCGGGGCGGTGCTGGCCCTGCTGCTCCAGTCCCGGCACGATGTCGACCGCGAGGCGCGCAACCGGTCCGTGGCGGTCGCCCAGACCTTCGCCCATTCGCTCGGGCTGCGCGAGGCGCTCCGCTCCCCCGATCCCTCCAAGATCCTCCAGCCCCTCACCGAGGTCACCCGCAGGGAGGCCGGGGTGGACTTCATCGTCGTGATGGACACCCACGGCATCCGCTACACCCATCCGCTGCCCGATCGCATCGGCAAGCGCTTCGTCGGCACCATCGAGCCCTCGCTGCGGGGCCGGGTGTACACCGAGAGCGTCTCCGGCCCGCTGGGCAACGAGATGCAGGCCGTGGTGCCGGTCTTCGCCAACGGCGACAGCGACAGCGGCCCGGTCGTGGGGCTGGTGTCGGCCGGCCTCACGGTCAACAACGTCACCGGCGTGTTCGACCGGCAGCTCCCGGTCCTCCTCGGGGCCAGCGCGGCGGGCCTCGGCCTGGCCACGGCCGGCGCGGCGCTGATCAGCAGGCGCCTGCGACGGCAGACCCACGGGCTCGGTCCGCAGGAGATGACCCGGATGTACGAGCACCACGACGCGGTGCTCCACTCGGTCCGGGAGGGGGTGCTGATCACCGACGGCGCCGGACGGCTGCTGCTCGCCAACGACGAGGCGAAACGGCTGCTCAGGCTGCCGCCGGACGCCGAGGGACGGCTCGTCGGGCAGCTGCCGAGCCTCGACGGGCCGCTGGCCGCGCTCCTGCTGTCCGGGCGGGTGGCCACCGACGAGGTGCACGAGGCCGGGGAGCGGCTCCTGGTGATCAACCAGCGGCCCACCCGTCCCGGGGGCGGGCCCGAGGGTTCCGCGGTCACCATCCGGGACTCGACCGAGATGCAGGTCCTGAGCACCCGGGCCGAGGCGGCCCGCAGGCGGTTGAAGCTGCTGTACGACGCCGGGGTGGGCGTCGGCACCACCCTGGGCGTGGAGCAGACCGCCCAGGAGCTGGCCGACGTCGCGGTGCCCCGGTTCGCCGACTTCGCGACCGTCGAGCTCGCGGAGGCGGTGCTGCACGGGGACGAGCCCACCAACGCCGCGCCCGACCTGCGCCGCACCGGGTTCAGCGGCATCCGGGCCGACGTCCCGCTCTATCCACGCGGCAAGCTGATCGACTTCGCCCCGTCCACACCGCAGGCCCGGGGCCTGACCACCGGACGGGCCGAGCTCATCCCGCACCTCGCCGACGCCTCCGGCTGGTACGCGCAGGACCCGGCGCGGGCGCAGGCCATCCTCGACTACGGGGTCCATTCGCTCATCACGGCGCCGCTCAAGGCCCGGGGCGTGGTCCTCGGCCTGGTCAACTTCTGGCGCTCGCAGAAGCCCGAGCCCTTCGACGAGGAGGACCTGTCGCTGGCGGAGGAGCTCGTGGCCCGGGCCGGGATCACGATCGACAACGCGCGCCGCTACACCCGGGAACACGCCCTGGCGGAGACCCTCCAGCGCAGCCTGCTGCCGCGCGAGCTGCCCGAGCAGAGCGCCGTCGAGGTGGCCCACTTCTACCTGCCCGCGCAGTCCGGCGTGGGCGGTGACTGGTTCGACGTGATCCCGCTGCCCGGCGGCCGGGTGGCGCTCGTGGTCGGGGACGTCGTCGGCCACGGGCTGCACGCCGCCGCCGCCATGGGCCGGCTGCGCACGGCCGTGCTCAACTTCTCCTCCCTGGACCTGCCGCCCGACGAGCTCCTGTCCCGGCTCGACGACCTCGTGCAGTACATCGGCCAGGGCGGGGAGGGCGGCGCGGACACCGGGCTGCTCGGAGCGACCTGCCTGTACGCCGTGTACGACGCGGTGAACCAGCGCTGCACCGTGGCGCGGGCGGGGCACATGCCCCCGGTGCTGGTGCACCCGGACGGCGCCGTGGAGATCCCGGAGCTGCCCGCGGGCGCGCCGCTGGGTCTGGGCGGGTTCCCGTTCGAGTCGACGGAGCTGCAGCTGAGCGAGGGCAGCCAGATCGTGCTGTACACCGACGGGCTCATCGAGGACCGCAGCCGGGACATCGACGAGGGGCTCGATCTGCTCCGCACGGCCCTGGCGCACACCGGCCTCCAGCCGCAGCCGGAGGACATCTGCCGGGCGGTCCTCAAGGCGCTGCTGCCCGCCCGGCCCCGCGATGACGTGGCCCTGCTGGTGGCCCGGACCTCGGCGCTGGCCGCGGACCGCATCGCGGAGTGGGACGTGCCGTTCCACGCGAGCGAGGTCGCGTCCATGCGGGCCCTGGCCGTCGCGAAGCTGGAGGAATGGGGCCTGTCCGAGCTGTCCTTCGGTACGGAGCTGGTGCTGAGCGAGCTGATCACCAACGCCATCCGGCACGGTGCGGCGCCGGTGCGGGTCCGGCTCCTCTTCGACCGGATGCTGACCTGCGAGGTGTTCGACGGCAGCAGCAGCTCGCCCCGGCTGCACTACGCCACCACGACGGACGAGGGCGGCCGCGGCCTCTTCCTCGTCGCACAGATCAGCCGCCGCTGGGGAGCCCGGTACACCCCCGAGGGCAAGGTCATCTGGTCGGAGCAGCCGCTGCCGGGGCCTCCGGAAACCGACTGAGGGCCGGTCCCGGCGGCGCCTTCCCGCCGGGACCGGCCACGGGCCGCGGCCCGTCGAATTCACCGGCCATTCGGTAATTCAATCCGGGATTACCGAATGGGCATCACTCAAGCCATAACTCAGGACATCGCTCAGGACATCGCTCAGGACATCACTGGGGCTTGAAGGATCGGATCTGATAACTCCCCTGGAGGTTTCCGCTGCCCCCGGAGGGCGTCGAACCGACGCGGTTGTTGTAATTGGTTCCGGTGTAGTACTGCTTGCGCTGACCCGTGCTGTTGGCGACGGACCGGACGTTCTGGCCGTTGCGGATGAAGCTGCAGTCGTCGGCGGTGTTCGCGCGCTGGGCGCTCTGCCACTGACACTTCGTCCCGGTGCCGTCCCAGCCGCTGTAGATGCAGAACCAGCCGGTGGAACAGTTGTACGCGGTCGGTGCGGGTGGCGCGGCGGGGGCCGCGAAGGCGGCGGGGGCGGTGCCGAGGGCCGCCACGAGGGCCAGGGATGCCATGACGAGGGGACGGATGATGCGCATGATGAGAGTGATCCTCTTCCATTCGCAGGGGATGGTCCGTGTCGCGTTTTCATCATGCGGGTGCCCGTGACGGCGGGCCCAGGCCCCCGTTCGGGAAAGCGATGAATTCACGCCGCGCCCGTATCCTGCGGAAAATCCCCGGACCTGCCGCGAAGGCGGGTCCGGGGATGTGCGTTTCCGTCCAAAAACCTCTCCGCCATTCGGGTCCCGCGGGCGCCGCCCCCTTTCAGCGCGTCGAGCGGCGGTGCAACAGGGCCTGGGCGACGACCTTGCGGAACACGGCGGGGTGGAAGAGCGAGGCGGGCGAGGCCACCATGTTGACCACCCCGACGAACCGGGTCCAGACCTGCGGATCGCGGGCGGACACCGCGAAGAGGTGCGTGTTGTACCAGTGGGCGATCCGGGCGGGGAGCGGCCGGCCGTCCCGGTTCCACATCAGGTCGGAGTTGCTGGACAGGGTCCAGGGGGCGACGAGGAGGCGCGCCACCCGGCCCTGGTACCGCTTGCTCAGTCCGTCGAGCCCCTGCCCCTTGGCCCGCAGCCCGGTCAGCATGTCCCGGAGGAGCTCGGCTTCCATCGCGGCCACGGTCAGCCCCTGGCCGTAGACCGGGTTGAACACGCAGACCGAGTCCCCCACGGCGAGCAGCCGCTCGGGCCAGGCCTTGCTCCGGTGGTACAGGTTCCACTGGTTGTTGACGTTGACGTAGCGGTGGACGGATTCCGGGCGGTCGCGCTGTGCGATCTGCCCGGCGAGGTGCGCGTTGTCCAGGGTCCGGGCGAAGCCGAGGTAGCCCTCGTCGTCGGTGGGCGGCGCCTCGTCGCCGTACCCGAACAGGGAGCACATCCAGCGGTTGCGCTCGACGGCGAGGATGACGCCGCCGCGGGAGATGCCCGGCGCGAACATCATCTGGTAGGCGACGTCGAAGTCGGGCGGGTTCTTCTCCGGCCGGTCGAACGTCATCGAGGTGTAGGTGATCTTCGCCTTCACCACGCGCTTGCCGGGTACCGGCACGCCCAGATCGGCGAGCCAGCGGTCCAGGCCGCTGGAGCGCCCGGAGGCGTCGACCACCAGATCCGCTTCCAGCTCGGCGCTCTCCCCCGCCGACCCCGCCGCCGCCTCCCCGGCGAGGCCCCCGGAAACCCCACCGGCGGCCCCCTCCGCGCCGGTCACCCGGTACTTCACCCGGCTGACGGTGCCGGGACGGCCCATGACCAGGCCCTCGCAGCGGGCCGAGGGCAGCAGCCGCACCCCGGGCAGGGCCATCACCCGTCGCCGCAGCCTGCGTTCGAGTTCGGCCCGGGTGAACGACTGGACCCGTACGCCCGTCCGGCAGCGCGGGGCGAGCCCGGCGGGCAGCAGGAAGTCGATGCGCTCCCCGTAGTCGAAGACGGGCGCTCCGAGTTCCTCCATCTCGGCGCGCAGGCCCGGGAAGAGCGCTTCCAGGACCTGCGAGCCCTTGGCCAGTACGGCGTGGGCGTGGTAGCCCTGTGGCGCGTGCGGATGGGCGCCGGTGGTCTCGTCCACGGCGTCCCGCTCCAGGATCACGACCTCCCGGAAGTGGTCGGCCAGGACGCGGGCCGTCACCAGACCGGCGTGTCCGCCGCCCACCACCACCGCCCTGTCCCACCGGGTGCCTCGCATGCGCGTTCGCTTCCCCATGATCCCTCCCTCTCCGTCGACTTGTTACCCGACCGCTACACCGGGTAACCGCACGGGCGGGAGCTCGGGCGCGTGCCAGACGGCTAGGTCGTGTGTCGGAAGTGGCATCAGGACTGCTGAGGGAGTGAGTCTTCTGGGATTGCTGGCGGTCCAGGGCGAGGTTTCGGCCGGCGGCGTGCAGTGGGGCGAAGATCTGATCATTTAGCTCGATCGGGGGCGATGGGTCCGATTCGTCGCAGGGGCAGGCCGAAGGCGTGGATGATCTTGGCCGAGGTGCCTTCCGCCCGGGGTCACGTTCCAACTCCGGGCGTCTTTGCAGATCCTGGAGGATCCATGCGACACCCTGTCTCCCGCCTGCGCACGCGTGCCCTGGCCGTCGGGCTCGCCCTGGCGGCGTCCGCGCTTGTGCCTTCCGGTTCCGCCGGCGCGGCCGACCAGTACGAGTGGGCCGCGCTCGGCGACTCGTACACCGCCGGCGTCTTCGTCGGCGACCCGCAGCCCGCGCTGGGCGACCCGGCGCGGGACGGCTGCGACCGCACCACCAACGCCTACCCCGACCTCGTCGACCGGGAGCTGGCGGAGTTCCTGCCGGGCAAGCCCGTCCACCTGACCAATGTCAGCTGCGGCGCCGCCACCATCACCGACATCGCCACGACCAGGCAGACCCCGATCAGCCCGGTCCAGGCGCCCGAGGGCGGCTGGCGGGCGGTGGACACGCAGATCAAGCGGGCCGGCCTGGGCGACGAGACCGACGTCGTCACCATCGGCGTCGGCGGCAACAGCCTGCCCTTCGGCGACATTCTGACCAAGTGCCTCACCCTGGGCACGACCGGCAAGTCCTGCCGCGACCACTACACCAATCCCCCCGAGGGGGAGGAAAGCCTCCAGGACAGGCTGGCCCGGGTCCAGGACGAGTACATCGAGATGCTGGCCCATGTGCACCAGGCCGCGCCCCACGCCAAGGTAATCACCGTCGGTTACCCGGCCGTCCTCCCCGACAACAGCAGTGCCTGCAACCGCCTCGCCGTCACCGAACTCGGCGCGATCACCCACAACGACGTCGACTGGCTCCGCGACGACGTCCTCAAGCAGCTGAACAGCACCATCCAGCGGGTCACGGACTTCTTCGGCGACCGTTACGCCGACGTCTACTCCTCCAGCGTCGGCCACGACGCCTGCCAGCCCGCCGACACCAAGTGGGTCGAGGGCATCTGCGGCGACGCCGAGGACTACTGGCCCACCAAGATTCCCGGCACCCCGCTGAACTGCGCCGTCGTCAACAAGCACGTCACCCTCGTCCACCCCAACGCCGCAGGGCACGCCAACACCGCCTCCCACGTCGAGCGGGCCATCCGCCTGGCCCTCCTCGACAGCTGACCGACCGGCCCGAACCCCGGCGCCCCGGATATACGCGCGCGAGCGTGGTCCGGGGCGTCCCGTCCGACAAGCCCGAGGGACGTGCCCGCGGTGGCCGGTATCTGCCGGGCACTCGCCAAGTACACCCAGCGCGAGCGCTGCCCGGCCGTGACCTGCTCCCGGGCCCCGGCCGCGTGTTGATGTGCGCGGCACACCGTGGAGTCGATGCTGAGGTCCCGCGTGATCGCACCCCCCGCGTCGGCCGGAGACTGAAGCCGGGTGCGGACACGGTGCCAGGTGCCGTCCCGCTGCCACCGGCGGAACAGGCCGTGGACCCGGCCCCATGGCCCGTACTCGACCGGTACGTCCCGCCACGGAACACCGGTCCGGACCCGAAACCGTATGCCGTCGATGAGCTGCCGCCGAGGCCAGACAGGCGGCCGCCCCGCCTTGGCGCCCTTCGGCAACAACGGCTCCAGCGCCACCCACTGCTCGTCCGTGAGGTCTCCCCGCCTCATGGACCGAGATCATCCACAGCCCAAGATCCACGGCGCATCACACTAGGCCTCCGTCACGCGCCGCTCGTGCACGCGCAGGTGCAGGGTGGCCAGTTCCAGGAGCGGGACGGGCACGTCCAGGTCGTGGGCGCGGGCGAGCAGGTCGCCGAAGACGTGCTCGACCTCGGTGGGATATCCGGCGATCAGGTCGCGGTAGATCGAGGGGGTGAGCGGGGACCCGGCCGTGGTGACCGTCGCGGCCGTGGCGGCGAGCTCCGCCTCGGGGACGGGGTGCCCGGCGGCGGCCGAGACCGCGGCGGCCTCCGCGAGGACGGCCCGGCCCAGTCCGGCGCCCCCGGGCGCGGCGTTGACCTCGCCGACGGACCCGCGCATCAGGCAGGTGACGGCGGCGAGCGTGGTGATGAAGACCCACTTGTGCCACATGGCGGCGACGATGTCGTCGACGTCGGGGCTGGTGATCCCGGCGCCGTTCAGCGCGTCGCGGATCTCCCGGACCCGCGCCGAGGGGGCCGCGCCGGACCCGTCGGCCCGGGGGCCGACCTCACCGACGAGCAGGGCGCGCGGCGGGGCCATGCGGACGATGTCGCCGTCGCCGTTCAGGGTGGTGACCACCTTCGCCACGCCGCCGAGTACGGCGCGGTCCCCGAACTCCTTGCCGACGAGGTCGAGATGGGCCATGCCGTTGAGCAACGGGACGATCGCCGTGCCCGGGCCCACCGCCGGGGCGAGGTCCCGCACCGCCCGCGCGAGCGCCGTGGACTTGACCGAGAGCAGGACCAGGTCGTAGGCCCCCGAGAGCGTGTCGGCCGTGGCGATCCGCGGGTCGAGGACGAACTCCTCGCCCTGCCCCGCCACTCGGAGCCCGCGGGCGCGCAGGGCCGCCGCGCGGCCGGGGCGGACGAGGAAGGTGACGTCCTGTCCGCTCCGGGCGAGGAGGGCGCCGAAGTAACCGCCCGCGGCGCCCGCGCCGACTGTCAGGATTCTCATGCGGAAGGACCTTTCGTGAGGGGCAGCGGCCGGAGCAGCCGCTGCGGCCGCCGGAGGGCGGCGGTGATCGGATCGTCGTCCGGGGACGGCGGTGGCAGGCCCGGACCGGGTACGACCAGCAGGTCCGCCGCGTCGACCGGGGCGCCGCATCCGGTGCACCGGCCGTCGGGGCCGACGTACGCGTCGTCGTCGGCGTGCCGGAACGAGCGGCGGGGGCCGCCGGGCACGGGGTGGTGCTCGTCGCCCCACTGCGTCAGGGCGCGGACGGCGGGCCAGAGGCCGACGCCCTTGCCGGTCAGGACGTACACCTCGCGCTTGCCGCCGTCGGGCACCCTGGCCAGCACCCCTGCCGCGGTCAGACCGGCGAGCCGGTCGGTGAGGACCGCGCGCGGCACGCCCAGGTGCCTGACGAAGTCCCCGAAGCGGCGTACGCCGAAGAACGCGTCGCGCACGATCAGCAGCGTCCAGCGCTCGCCGATCACCTCCATGGCGCGGGAGAGCGCGCAGGACTGGCCCTGGTAGTCGCGAGGGAGCGTCATGGCGCCACCCTAGCCAGTCAGTTCGGTCACCGAACCATATTTTCCGGCCGGATCTCCCCGAGATCGCCCCGACCGGATCTCCCCGACCCGATCTGTCCGACCGGTCCCCCTCCGGCCTCCGCCCGGGGCCACTTCCCTGGATTGCGTCACTTACTGCCATTTGCTTCTGTGTGACATTCTTGTTTGGATTTCGGGTGGGCGGGTCATAAGCGCGACTTATGGACCCATAGATCGCCACCGGCTACCGGGGACCCGTCGAGCGAGCTTGTCTCGAACCATCCGTCCCCGTTGCCTGGAGGAACGTCTCGTATGTCTCGCCCCATCCGTGTAGCGATCGTCGGCGCCGGTCCGGCCGGCATCTACGCCGCCGACGCTCTGCTGAAGTCCGACGCCGCCCAGGCTCCGGGTGTCTCCATCGACCTGTTCGAGCGGATGCCCGCTCCGTTCGGGCTGATCCGGTACGGCGTGGCCCCGGACCACCCGCGGATCAAGGGCATCGTGACCGCGCTGCACCAGGTGCTCGACAAGCCGCAGATACGTTTGTTCGGCAACGTGGACTACCCGGGCGACATCGGCCTGGACGAGCTGCACCGCTTCTACGACGCCGTGGTCTTCTCGACCGGCGCGTCCGCCGACCGGGCCCTCGACCTGCCGGGGTCCGACCTGGACGGCTCCTACGGCGCCGCGGACTTCGTCTCCTGGTACGACGGCCACCCGGACGTCCCGCGCACCTGGCCGCTGGAGGCCGAGAAGGTCGCCGTCCTCGGGGTGGGCAACGTGGCCCTGGACGTCGCCCGGATCCTGGCCAAGACCGCCGACGAGCTGCTGCCCACCGAGATCCCGCCGAACGTGCACGCCGGGCTGGCGCGGAACAAGGCCGTCGAGGTCCACGTCTTCGGCCGCCGCGGGCCCGCGCAGGCCAAGTTCAGCCCGATGGAGCTGCGCGAGCTGGACCACTCCCCGAACATCGAGGTCATCGTCAACCCCGAGGACATCGACTACGACGAGGGCTCGATCGCCACCCGCCGGGCCAACAAGCAGGCCAACATGGTCGCTTCCACCCTGGAGAACTGGGCGATCCGGGACCCCGGCACCCGCCCCCACAAGCTCTTCCTGCACTTCTTCGAGTCCCCCGAGGAGATCCTCGGCGCGGACGGTCGGGTGGTCGGGCTGCGCACCGAGCGCATGGAGCTCGACGGCACCGGGAACGTCCGCGGCACCGGCCGGTTCACGGAGTGGGACGTCCAGTCCGTCTACCGTGCGATCGGTTACTACTCGGACGAGCTGCCCAAGCTGCCCTTCGACCCGCTGTCGGGCACCGTCCCCCACGAGGCGGGCCGCGTACTCACCGCCGACGGCACCCACCAGAGCGCCGTCTACGTCACCGGGTGGATCAAGCGCGGTCCGGTCGGGCTCATCGGCCACACCAAGGGCGATGCCAACGAGACCGTCGCCTGCCTCCTCGACGACCACGCGGGCGGCCGCCTCCCGGGGGCGCTCTCCCCGGAGCCGGACGCGGTGACCTCCTTCCTGGAGGAGCGCGGCGTCCGCTACACCACCTGGGACGGATGGCATCGGCTGGACGCCCACGAGCAGGCGCTGGGCGCCGCGGAGGGCCGCGAGCGCGTCAAGGTCGTCGAGCGCGAGGACATGCTCCGCCACAGCGGAGCCTGACCCCGCGGGCACGGCGGCCGCCCTCGGTCCGCACCCCTCTCAGGACCGGCCGCCGCCCGCCGCGAGTACGTCGCCCGGGCGCGGCCGGCGCCACCGCGGCCGGCTCCACCGCGGGCGGCGGCGCCCCGCCGAGGGCCCCACGCCGGACCGCCGGCTTCCGCCATCGGTGCGCGCCCGGCGCACCGATGGAACGGTTTACGCTCCGCCAGAGAGGCCCTGGACACGGTCCGCGCGGCCGTGCGGACCGTGTCCAGGACGAGGTCCGGGCGCGAGAGCATGGGGACGTGGCCGGTGTCGGCCTCGACGGTGGTGGCCCCCGTCCGCTCGGCCAGGAACCGCTGCAGGTCCGGGTTGACCGCGTGGTCCCGCCGGGCGATGACGTAGTGGCTCGGCCGGGACTTCCAGGCGACCTCGTCGGTCGTGGCGCCGAGCACCTCCGCGCGCGGGGCGCCCCGGGTCGCCCAGACCACCCGCTGCTCCTCCTCCGGCAGGTCCCCGCAGAAGTGCCCGATGCCCTCGCGGGAGTTCCACAGGCGGCCGTCCCCGCTGTCGAGGTGCTCGAAGAGCGGCCGGCCTCCCCCCGGGCGACCGGCACGGCGAGCGGCACCCGGCCGCCGCGCCCGTCCCGCACCGCACCGCCCCGCACCGCACCGCACCGCACCGCACAAAGCGGAATCCGCGGGACCAGCCGGGCAGGACGGGTGGTCCGGGCCGGTCAGGCGCGCGCGGCCGCGCCCGCCGCCGCGTTCCCGTCCGCTCCCGCGCGCGCCTCGCCCCCCGCGTCCGTACCGGCTTCCACCACGCGGCCGTCGCGCATCTCCACCACCCGGTCCGCGAGGTCCATCAGCGCCGGGTCGTGGGTCGCGACCAGTACCGTCACGCCCTCGCTGCGCACGACGGCGCGCAGCAGCTCCATGATCGCGTGACCGGTCTCGGAGTCGAGCTGGCCGGTCGGCTCGTCGGCGATGATCAGGTCGGGCTCATTGGCCAACGCCCTTGCCACGGCCACGCGTTGCTGCTGGCCACCGGAGAGTTCGGTCGGCCGCTGCGCCGCGTGGTCGGCGAGGCCGACGAGCGCGAGCAGGGTGCGTACCCGCTCCTCCCGCTGCGCGGCCGGGACCTTGCTCAGCCGCATCGGCACCCCGACGTTCTCGGCGGCGGTCAGCACGGGTATCAGGCCGAAGGACTGGAACACGAAGCCGATGCGATCGCGGCGCAGGGCGAGCAGCGCCCTCTCGTCGAGCCCGGTCAGTTCGGTGCCGTCGAGGCGGATGGCGCCGGCGGTCGGTGTGTCGAGACCGCCGACCAGGTTCAGCAGCGTCGTCTTACCGGAACCGGAACGTCCCTTCAGGGCGGTGAGTTCACCGCGGCGCAAAGTGAAGGAGACTCCGCGCAGGGCGTGCACGGCCCGCTCGCCGGTTCCGAAGCTGCGCCGCACGTCGTCGACCACCACCATCGGCGTGGCTTCGCTGCTGTCCTGCGCGGTCGTGGTCGTGGTCATGGGTCCCCCAAGGTGGTAGCCGATATCCGCATTTGCTCATCCCTTTCTCCCGGAAACAAGCCCTTCCGCTGTCCGTTCGAATCTGACAAGATCGCCCGCTATCCGGTACCTATGGTCCGGTAAGGGGAGGATTAGCGCGCATGCTCGGCTTCGTCATGCGTCGACAGCGCGGGCGTGTGCCCCTTGCTGCCGCCGTTCTGTTCACCGTCCTGATCACCACGACCGTCCTCACGGCCCTGTTCGCGTTCACCCGCGGCGTGGGCGAGGCCGGCCTGCGCGAGTCGCTCCAAGGGCGCGACCACGCCCGCTCCACCGTCCTCGTCACCGGCTACCACTCGGTGGCCGACCGGGCCAAGGACGACGGGGCGCTGCAGGGCTTCGCCCGGGGGCTGTTCGGCGATCTGCCGTTCGCCGTCGACACCGTGGCGCGCAGCCATGCGTACGGTCTCCCCGCGGGGCCGGTCGGCGCCGGTCCGGGTGGACCCGCGCCCGCGCCGGGGGCTTCCGCGCCCTCGGCGCAGGGGTCGGTGCCGGAGGCGGACCTGACGCTGCTCGCCGCCTTCGACCGGAAGCGGACCCGGCTGATCGCCGGTCAGTGGCCGCAGGCCGTGGCCGCCGGCGGCGCCGCCTCGCGGGTTCCGGTGGCCATACCCGAGGCGGCCCTGAGCCGGCTGGGGCTGACGACGGCGGGGCTGCCCGCCGAAGTGCGCCTGGACGACCGGTTCCAGGGACCGCCGCTCACCGTGGTGGTCACCGGCGTGTACCGGGCGGCCGACACGGCCGCGCCGTACTGGCAGCTCGACCCGGTCAGCGGCCGTGGCTTCCAGATCAGCAGCTTCACCACCTACGGGCCGCTGCTCGTCGACGACTCCGTCTTCACCGCCGGAGGTATCGCGCAGGACAGCCGCGCCACGCTGCTCACCCCCGACTTCACCGGTGTGAGCACCGCGGAGGCGGAGGCGGTCGGCAAGCGGAGCACCGCTCTGGGCGCGTCCCTCAAGACCTCCTCGGGCCTGAACGCCAAGACCGAACTCCCCAATGTGATGGCCGAGTTGCGCGCGGCGCGTGCGGTCGCCTGGTCCACCCTGCTGATCGGTGAGCTCCAGCTCGTCGTCCTCACCGCGGCCACGCTGCTCATCGTCGGCCACACCCTGATGAAGCACCAGGAAGGCGAACGCCTCCTGCTCCTGGCGCGGGGTGCGTCCCGGCGCAGGCTGGGCCTCCTGACCGCTGTCGAGTCACTGTTCCTCGCCCTGCCCGCCCTCCTGTTCGCCCCGTTGCTCGCGCCCTTGCTGCTGCGGTTCCTCGAAGGCACCGGGGCCCGCGACCACGGGACGTCCGTGACGGGTGACTCCGGTTTCCTGGCCACCAGTTGGTCGCTGTGGCCGGTCGCGGCCGTGTGTGCGCTCGGCTGCGTGCTGCTGAGCGCGCTGCCCGCCGTGCTGCGGGGCGCGTCGGCCGTCGTACAACGACAGGGCGGCAAGCGGCAGGAGATGGTGGCCGGCGCGGCGCGTTCCGGTGCGGACATCGCGCTGCTGGCGCTGGCCGCCCTCGCCTACCAGCAGTTGGCCCGCTACGACGGGGCCGCGCCGGCGGGAGCCGACGGCGGTGCGTCGTCGGGCGTCGACCCGGTGCTCGTCGCCGCGCCCACGCTGGCGCTGTGCGCGGGGGCGGTGCTCGTCCTGCGGGTCCTGCCCTTCGCCGCGCGCCTCGGCGGGCGGCTGGCGGCGAGCGGCTCCGGGCTCGGCCCGGCGCTGGTCGGCTGGCAGCTGGCGCGGCGGCCGCAGCGTGCCACCGGGCCGGTGGTGCTGCTCGTCCTCGCCGTTTCCAGCGGGGTGATGGCGCTCGGCCAGTACACCGGATGGCAGGACTCGCAGCGCGACCAGGCCGCCTTCCGCACCGCCGGGGGCCTGCGGATCACCGCCAGCCAGCTGTCGCCCCTCGGCCAGGGCGGCCGGTACGTGGCCCTCCCGGGCGGGGAGCGGGTGCTGCCCGTGATCCGCCAGCAGCAGTCGCTGCCGGACGGGCGGGCGGCGCAGCTGCTCGCGCTGGATGCGAAGGCGGCGGGCGAGCGGGTTCCGCTGCGCTCCGACCTGCGCGACGGACAGCCCCTGCCGGAGCTGTTCTCCCGGCTCGTCCTGCCCGCCGCGCCCGCCACCCCCGGCGCGCCCGCGAGCGGCGTCCCGCTGCCCGCGCAGGCGCAGCGGATCGAACTCGACGTGACCCTGCGCACCACCGGCATTCCGAGCGGCTCTCCCAACCTGAAGCTGCTGCTGCGCGACCGGTTCGGGGTGACCCACCGGACCCCGATGGCGCCGCTGCCGTCCGCGGGCGGACGGGTCACCGTCCCGGTGGACGTGGCCGCGCTGGCCGACGCCCCGCTGGGCAAGGCCCCGGGGCCGCTGACGCTGATGTCGCTGATCCTCTCGTACGGCGGCCCGGACCTCGACCACGAAGCGCCGCCCGAGGTCGGCGGCGAACTGACGGTCCACCGCCTCGCGGTCGCCGAGGCGGCGGGCGGCCCGGCCGTTCCCGTCCAGCTGCCGGGGGCGGGGGGCGCGAAGCCCGCCGACTGGACCCTGTCGCCCAAGGAGGCGGGCGGCGAACTCCTCGCCGAGGCGCCGCCCGGCGCTCCCACCGGGCCCGCGCTGCTGCGGCTGCGCTACTCCGGCAAGCCCATGAGGGAGGAGCGCGCCCTGGCCGTGACCGCGGGCCCGGTGGACCAGGTCGCGGAGCTGCCCGGGCTGGCCACGCGCGGCTACCTCGACGCCATCGGCGCGAAGGCGGGGGACGTCGTGCCCCTCTCCTTCGGGCAGAACAACCTCCGGGTGAGGATCGCCGGAGTCGTCGGTTCGCTGCCGGTCGTCGGTGACACGGCGCTGGCCGTCGACCTGCGGTCCCTGGGCCGGATCCCCGCCGCCGACGGCGCTCGCGCACTGCCCGCGGTCACCGAGTGGTGGCTGCCCGGCGCCTCGGACGACGACCCCGCCCCGGCGCGCGCCGCCGCCGCGTTGCGCACCGGACCCGGAGCCGGGGGCCAGGACCTGCTGCTGCGCGAGGAGGTGGCCGCCGCGCTGCTCGACGACCCGCTCAGCACGGCCCCGCAGCGCGCGCTCGCCGTGCTGGCCCTGGCCTGTGCGGTGCTGGCCGCGATCGGTTTCACCGCGGCGGCAGCGGCGGGCGCGCGGGAACGCTCCCGCGAGTCCGCGGTGCTGCTGGCGCTCGGTGCGCCCCGCAGGACGCTGGCCCGTACGGCCGCGGCCGAGGGCGTGATCCTGGCCGGCATCGGCAGCGCCGCCGGGGTGGGCATCGGCGTCGTGCTCGTCCATCTCGTGGTGCCGCTGATGGTGCGTACGCCATCGGGCCAACGACCGTCCCCCGAACTACTGGTCGACCTGCCGGGCGGCTGGACACTGCTGCTGACCGTCGCGATCGCCGCCGTACCGCTGCTCGCGTCCACCTTCGGTGGCCGCCGCAACCGGAACACGGCCGCGCGGCTGCGGCAGGTGGAGGAATCATGATCCGCACCGCCCGTCCGGCCTCCCGCGCCGCACGCCCCGCCTCCTGGGTCCGTACCCGGCTCGGCGCGATGCCGTCGGCCGCCGTGCTGGCCGCCGTCCTCGCCTTCGCGGCCGTGTTCCTGAGCGCGGCCCTGCCACGCGCCCTGGACCGGGGCGCGGACCAGGCCCTGCGCTCCTACGTGGGCGGCAAGGGGCCCGGGCCGACGAGCGTCCTGGTCACCGGCGACTCCCGCGAGGGACCCGGAGCCGTGGGGGACCTCGACCGCATCCTGGGCGTACTGACCGCCCGGACCGGTGGTGCCTTCCCGCTGGCTCCGAGCGGACCCGTGCACGGCACGCTGGGCGGCAAGCCCCGCGTGCTGAGCAATCCGGGGCTCTCCCGGCCCGACGACGAGTCCCCCCGGCTGAGCCTGCTCCACCTGCGCGAAGCCGCCGGGCACCTCACCATGGTGGCGGGGCGCTGGCCGAGCGGGACCACCGCGGAGGGGCAGCCCATCCCGGTCGCCCTGTCGAAGCGGGCGTCCGAGGCCATGGCCGCCCCGCTGGGCACGGTGCTGCAGACCGATCCGGACGGCCCGCAGGCCCCGGTCGTGGACCGGGCCGTGGTGGTCGGTCTGTACGTCGCGAACGACGAGGCGGATCCCGTCTGGACCGGTCTGCCCTGCCTCAGCCGCGCCTGCACCGGCAACACCGGCGGGAAGGAGCCGCGTACCTACTGGCACGCGGGGGCGCTGGCCGGCGCCGACGACCTGCCGCGGGTCGCCGCCTGGGGCAAGGGGGGCACGGAGTTCTGGCGGCTGCCGATGGACACCTCCCGGCTGCGCGCCGACCAGCTGGCCGACACCGGCCGCCAGATCTCAGCCTTCGTGTCCGGGCCCACCGCCGCCGCCCTCATCGGTGACGCGGGACGGCAGGACCTGACGATCACCTCGGCGCTGCCCGCCCTGCTCGCGGACGCGCAGGCCCGGCAACAGGCCGCCGCCCCCGTGGGGGTGAGCGGTCCGGCCGGGGTCGCCGGAGTCGTCTTCGTCGTCCTGTGCCTGTCCGCCGCGCTCGCCGGGGAACGGCGGGAGAGCGAGCTGCGGCTGCTGTTCGCCCGGGGTGCCTCGCGCGTCGGTCTCGTCCGCAGGCTGCTCGCCGAGGGCGCGGTCACCGTGCTTCCGGCCGCGGTGCTCGCGGCGGCGCTCGCCCTGGTGCTGCTGCCGACGCCCCGGTTCCTGCCCGCGCTCTCGATCGCGCTGGCCACGACCCTGCTGGCCTGGCTGGCCTTCCCGGTGCGGGCCCTCGTCCTGCTGGCGCCGCCGCGGCCGCGCAACCGGTGGCGGCGTCCGGTGGCGGAGCTGCTGGTGCTCCTGGTGACCGCCGCCGCGGTCTTCGAGGTGCGTGACCGGGGCATCGCCCAGGCCGGCGCGGACGTCGATCCGCTGCTGGTGGCCGCGCCGCTGCTGATCGCGCTGAGCGGCGCGCTGCTGCTCGCCCGGATCCAGCCGCTGCTGGTGGCGCTGCCGGCCAGGATGGCCGCGCGGGGGTCCGGGGTCATCGGCTTCCTGGGGCTGGCCCGCGCAGGGCGCGGCAACGGGGGCCGCGGCCGCACCGCGGTGCTGCCGCTGGTCGCCCTGCTGCTCGCCGTCACGACGGGCGGCTTCTGGACCACGGTCCTGAACGCGGCGGAGGCCGCCCGGCTGGCCGCGACCCGGGTGAGTGTGGCGGCCGACGCGGAGATCGTCGCGCCGCCGGACAAGACGCTGCCCGACGCACTGGTCAAGGCCGCGGGCAAGGTGGAGGGCGTACGGTCCTCGATCAGCCTGTGGACGGACGACGACGCGTTCGTGGACGCGCCCGCGGCGAACTTCACCACCCAGGTCACCGTGGTCGTCGTCGAGCCGAAGGCTTACGCCGAGCTGTCCAAGGCCGTCGGGATCGGGCCGTTCGACCCGGCCCTGCTCGGCGGAAAGGGCACCGGAACGCCCGAGTCCCCGCTGCCCGTGCTGTTCAGCAGCGGTCTGGCCAAGCTGGCGCCCGGCGGCACCGTCCGGCTGCGGTTCGGCGACGGCCACCTCCAGGTGGCCTCGCGGGGCGTGGTCGAGGGAACGCCCGTCCGTCCGGGCGCCGTCGGGGCCACCGTCATCGTGCCCGCCGGCCCGGCCACCGCGGCGATCCCGCTGACCCGGCAGCCCAACCGCTGGTACGCGGTCGGTACTCCCCCCGAGGACCAGCTGAAGGTGCTGGTGCGCTCCCACGTTCCGGCCGGCGAGGCTTCGGTGTACCGGGTGCGGACGAGCGCCGGGATGGCCGACGAGCTGGCCTCCGATCCGCTCCAGCACGCGGCGGTCCGGCTGTTCGTGGCCTCGGTCGCCGGGGCCGCGGGCTTCGCGTTGCTGGCGGTCCTGCTGTCACTGGTCAGGGCGGCCCCCGAACGGGCCGCGCTGCTGGCACGGATGCGCACCATGGGCCTGCGGCCCCGGCAGGGCGTCCTGCTGATGCTGACCGAATCGCTGCCGCAGGCGCTGGTGGCGGCCCTCGGCGGGGCGCTGACCGCCACGGCGGCCGTCCTCCTGCTGGGACCGGCCGTGGACCTGTCCACGCTGGTCGGCGCGCCCGTGGAGGGCGGCCTGCCGTTCAGTGCCCGGCCCGTACTGATGCAGGCGCTGGGCCTGGCCGCCCTGGTGGGCGTGGCCGTGGTGGCCGAGGCGGCGGTTTCGGGACGACGCCAGATAACTACCGAGTTGAGAGCGGGAGACCAGCGATGAGCGGCGAGCGGACAGGCGGCACGGCGGCCCACGGGGCGGCCGTCCACGAGGCGGACGGCCGGAAGAAGGAGGCCGGGCGCGACGTGCCGAGCTACGAGGAGCTGCGGCAGCGCGCGGTGGCCGCCACCACTCCCCCGTCGCCGGAAGCGGGCACGGCCATCGTGTGCGACCGCCTCGTGCGGGTGTTCAGTGGCGACGGTATCGAGGTACAGGCCCTCCAGGGGCTGGAACTGACGGTGGCTCAGGGTGACCTGGTGGCCCTGGTCGGCGCCTCGGGCAGCGGCAAGTCGACGCTGCTGAACATCCTGGCGGGCCAGGACCGGCCGACGGCGGGCACGGCCAGGGTGGCCGGGTACGACCTGCTGGAGATGACCTCGCGGGACCGGCTGCGCTACCGGCGCGAGGCGGTCGGCTTCGTCTGGCAGCAGACCGCGCGCAATCTGCTGCCATTCCTGACGACAGCTCAGAACATTGCGCTGCCGCTGCAGTTGACGCAGAACGGGCGGGGCGCGGCCAAGCGGCACGCGGCCCGGACGGCCGAGCTGATCGACGCCCTGGACCTGGGTCCCCTCGCGGGCCGCCGCCCGACCGAACTCTCCGGCGGGCAGCAGCAGCGGGTGGCCGTCGCCGTGGCGATGGCCGGCGACCCGAAGGTCCTGCTCGCGGACGAACCGACCGGCGAGCTGGACTCCGAGACCGGCGCGGCCGTCTTCGAGGCCTTCCGCACGGTCAACCGCGAGCTGGGGGCCACCGTGGTCGTGGTCACCCACGACCCGATGGTGGCGGGCGAGGTGCGGCGCACGGTGGCGATCCGTGACGGCCGCACCAGCAGCGAGGTGCTGCGGCGCACCGTCACCGACGAGCACGGCGCGGAGTCGGTCAGCGAGCGCGAGTACGTGATGCTGGACCGCAGCGGCCGCGTCCAACTCCCGCGCACCTTCCTGGAGGCGCTGGGGATGGAGCACCGGGTGGCGGTCGACCTGGGCTCCGACCACATCGCGGTCCGGCCGGACTCGGCACAGTGACCCCCGCGCGCCCCGGCGGTTCGTACGCCGGGGAAGCCGCGGGGCCCCGGGGCGCTCGCCCCGGGGCCGCCGTCTCAGCGGGCCGTCGGTCCGCCGTGACCGGCCGACCCCTCCTCGGCCACGAGGCGCGCGATCTCCTCGTCGGCCGTTCGGGCTTCCGCCTGGCGCCCCATCCGCTCCAGCTGTTCCCGGTGTCCCAGCAGGGAGTCGATGAGGAGGCCGATCCGCCCCGGTTCCCGCGCGTACATGTCCCGTGCGGCGGCGACGGATTCCGCCAGCAGCGCGAGCTGCGTGACGGGCTGGTGCGTGAACTCCCGGTGTGCGTACTTCCGTAGCGCGATCGCCAGCAGGGGCAGGTAGGCGAGCGGGCTCACCCCGGCGAGCACCCGGTAGGCGGCGACCCGCTCGGCGAGCGTGGGCTTGCCCGACCCGAGGAGGGCCACTCTCGCTCGTAGGACCGCGTCGTGACTGATGTGCGCCGAGTACGTCATGACGGAGATTCTCAAAGCCGCACAGGTACCCGAACAAGGGCAATCGGCTGTGCCCTTGGTCCTACGAAAACACCCTCTGACCTGTCATGATGGATACGTATTAACCCTTGGACCATCACCTGACGGCCCATCAGGACATCAGGCGTGGTCCTTCGCGCGGCCGCGCAGGCCGAGACCGAGGCCGATCAGCACCCCCGCCGCGATCACGATCGCCGCGTCGACCGCCAGGACCGTGCGCACCCCGTCGAAGAGCGAACCCCGCGTCGTCGCCAGCACACCGAGCAGCGGGATGCCGATCGTGAGCCCGACCTGCTGGGTCGTGGTGACCAGGCCGGTCGCCAGGCCCTGCTCCTCGTCGGGTACGCCGCTCGTCACGGTGACGCCGTACGAGATGATCGCGCCCAGGTGGAACATGCTGGCCACCGACACCGCCACGGTGGCGAGCAGCGCGCCCGACCCGGCGCCCACGGCGAGCAGGGCCGCGGTGAACACGCCCTGGCCGAGGAGCGAGCCGACCAGGGTGCTCCGGGCGCCGATCCGGCCGATCACCTTGGGGGCGAGGGTGCCGGCGAGGGCCGACATGACGCCCTGGACGCCGAAGACCAGGCCCGTCCGGAAGGACGACAGGTGCAGGGTCTCCTGGAGGTAGAGGGTCAGCACGAAGATGACCGTCGACATCATCGAGAAGGTCACCAGGCCGCCGATGTTGCCCCAGGCCACGGTGCGCCGCCCCAGCATGGGCAGCGAGACCAGCGGGGCCGGGGACTTCGTCTCGACCACGACGAACGCGGTGAGCAGGGCGACTCCGGCGACCAGCGTGCCCCAGACGTCCGCGCCGCCGAACCCGCGCTCGGCCGCCGAGGACAGCGAGTAGATCAGCGCGAGCAGACCGCCCGTGACGGTGACCGCGCCCGGCACGTCCAGCCGCGGGCGTTCGGGGGTGCGCGACTCGGGCAGCAGCCCGGGAGCGAGGACGAGCACGATCAGCGCGGCGGCCGTGAGGAGCCCCATCGTGGAGCGCCAGCCCAGGGTGTCGGTCATGACCCCGCCGAGCACCATGCCGATGGTGAAGCCGAGGGAGAGCAGGGTGCCGGAGATGCCGAGCGCCTTGGCGCGCAGCGGGCCTTCGGGGAAGGTCGTGGTCAGCAGGGACATGCCGGTGGGAACGATGAGCGCCGCGCCGAGGCCCTGCAGCGCGCGCCCGGTCAGGAAGGACGCCGGGTTCCAGGCGAGGGTGGCGAGCATCGAGGCGGCGCCGAAGAGGACCAGGCCGCCCAGGAACATCCTCTTGCGTCCGTAGAGGTCGGCGATCCGGCCGAAGAGGAGCAGGAAACCGCCGGAGGGCAGGGCGAAGGCGGTGACCGCCCACTGGAGCGCGGACTGACCGAGACCCAGGTCCTTGCCGAGCACCGGCAGGGCCACGTTCAGTACGGAGAAGTCCAGGGCCACCATGAACTGGGCGGCGCAGAGCACGAAGAGGATCAGCTTGGCCCGGCCGGTGAGCCGGTCGCCGCCGGGCTCCGCGGTCCCGGCGGTGACCGGGTCCGTCATGTCGTGGGCCTGCCGCGGCCGGGTGCGGGACATCTGTGTGTCGGTCGTCATGACCCCTACCCTGACCGCCCGGGAACGCCCGTGGAGAGTGGGAACTTATGCTGGTGGTGGCACCACCAGGCAGCCGGGAGGTGCCACCAGGCAGCCAGTAGGGGGAAATTCGTGGCCACACCGATCGACAAGCACCGCCGCTCCGAGCTGCGCGAGTTCCTCATGAGCCGACGGGCGCGGATCACCCCGGCGCAGGCCGGACTGCCGGACGGCGGGGCCCGCCGCCGCACCCCGGGCCTGCGCCGGGAAGAGGTCGCCGTGCTCGCCGGGGTCGGGGTCTCCTGGTACCAGTGGCTGGAGCAGGGCCGCGACATCACGGTGTCCCCGCAGGTGCTCGACGCGGTGGGCCGGGTGCTGCGGCTGACGAGCGCCGAGCAGCGGCACCTGTACGTCCTGGCCGGGCTGAACCCGCCCGCCCTCCAGGTCGCGCCGTCCGACCGGAACATGTGTGACGGGCTCAAGCGGCTGATCGATGCCTGGATGCCGTTCCCCGCGCACATCATGGACGTCTACTGGAACACCGTGATGTACAACGACGCGGCCTCGATGGTGCTCGGCATGCGCCCGGAGATCGTGCAGAACTGCCTGGTCTCCTACTTCACCGACACCCTCTACCGGTCGCGCAACAAGCACTGGGAGGAGATCGCCGCCAACGTGGTCGCCCAGTTCCGGGCGGCGTGCTCGGAGTTTCCCGACGACGACGGGTTCCGCGCGGTCGTCGAGGAGGCGAAGGAACTCAGCCCGTTCTTCACGTCGTTGTGGGAGCGGCAGGACATCGAGCCGGGTGGCCAGATGCGGAAGGAGTTCGAACACCCGGCCGTGGGGACGCTGTTCGTCGAATCGACCCAGCTCAGGGTGCCGGCCCGGCCGGACCTGGCGATCATCCTGCACACTCCTCTGCCGGGCACCGGCACGGCCGAGAAGCTGGAGTGGCTGACGTCCCCGGAGGGCCGCCGCGGGTCCATGTACCCGGTCGCGGGCTGACGTTCGGGGCCGGGGCCGTGCGGAGGCGCCGGGCGCCCTGACTCCCATCCCCGGCCGTGGGAGCAGGGCGGCCGACGCGGCACACCCGCCGGCGCGGAACGCCCGGCTCGCAGGAGCCTCCCACCGGCCGCCAACGTCGGCCTAACGGACCGCTAACGGACGGCGGGGACGGCGGGCGCGCGCGATGGCCGGTGCGGTGTCCGACGAATGGCCGGGAACGCTCTCATGTCACGAAATGGCCCGATGTACGCTCGCCCGGGGGCCGTGACGCATCGAACAGGGTGGAATCGCATGGAGTTCCGCGTGCTGGGCCCCGTGGCCGTGGTGACGGACCGGGGTGAACCGCTCCCCCTCGGTCCCGCCAAACGCCGCAGCCTGCTGGCCATGCTGGTGCAGCGCCCCAACGCGGCCGTCGCCGTCGAGCGGCTGATCGAAGCGCTGTGGGACGAGGAGCCGCCCCGGCACTCGCGCACCGTCGTGCAGGGCCACGTGTCCCAGCTGCGCGCCCTGCTGGCCGCGCACGGAGCTCCCGCCCACGGCATCGAACTCCGCACGCACGGAGCGTCGTACGTCCTGCGGCTGCCGGAATCCCTGGTGGACGCGCACCGCTTCGAGGAGCTGCTCCGGCTGGCCCGGGCCCGGCGCGCGCCGCGCGACGCCGTACCGGTGCTCCGGGAGGCGCTCGCGCTGTGGCAGGGACCCGCGCTGGCCGGGACGGTGCGCAGCCCTCTGCTCGAACACGCCGCGCACGCGCTGGAGGAGCTGCGGCTCACCGCCGTGGAGGAGCTCGCGGGGGCCCACGCGCTCCTCGGCGAGCACGGCGCGGCGGCGGCGGTCCTGCGCGCCGAGGCCGTCGCACATCCGCTGCGGGAGCCCCTGATCGCCGCGCTGATGCGGGTCCTGGGGGGTGCGGGGCGCCAGTCCGACGCGCTGTACTGGTTCCACCGCACCCGGCGGCTGCTCGCCGATCAGCTCGGTGTCGATCCCGGGGCGGCGCTCACCGACGCGTACACCGCCCTGTTGAGGTCCGACCCGCCGTGCGCCGTGGCCGGGCCCACGCCGCGGGGCGCCGACCCGGGCGGCCATCCGGGCGCGGGCCCGACGGGCGCCGTCCCGACGGCGGCCCCGGCCACGGCACCGACCGCCGCCCCCGCCGCGCCACCGGTCGCGGAACCGGTCGCGGAACAGGCCGCGCCGTGTCCACAGCTCCTCCCCCGTCGGCCACGGGCCTTCACCGGGCGCGAGAGCGAACTGGCGGCGCTCGACCGGGCCGCGGCCGACACCCCCGGCGCCCTCGCCCTGATCACCGGCAGCGCGGGGGTCGGTAAGACCGCGCTCGCCGTGCACTGGGCACACCGGCGCGCCGCGGACTTCCCCGACGGCCGGCTCTTCGTCGACCTCCACGGCTACAGCACCCTCCCGGCCCGCGGCACCACCGCCGTGCTCCGCGAGCTCCTGCTCGCCCTCGGCCTGCCCGCCGAGCGGATGCCCGGATCGCCCGGGGCGCTGGGCGCCCTGTACCGCGAACTGACCGCCGCGCGACGGATGTTGATCGTCCTGGACAACGCCCGTGATTCCGGGCGGATCCGTCCCCTGCTGCCCGGCGGGGAGCGCTGCGTCACCCTCGTCACCAGCCGGGACCGGCTCGGCGGCCTGGTGGTCTCGGACGCCGCGCGCCCCGTCCCGCTCGTCCCGCTCCCCGCCGCCCAGTGCACGGCGCTGCTCTCCGCCGTCCTGGGGCCGGAGCTCGTCGAGGCCGAGCCGGAGGCCGCCGCGCGGCTCGCGGACCTGTGCGACGGTCTGCCGCTCGCCCTGCGGGTCGCCGCCGCCCGGTTCGCCACCCGCCCGCACCACGGCCTGGCCGCCTTCGCCCGGGAACTCTCCGACGAACACCGGCGGTTGGACCTGCTGAAGGTCGAGGACACCGGTGTGGGCGCGGCCCTCGGGCTCACCGTCCAGCACCTGCCCGAAACGGCGCGGCGGATGTTCCACCGGCTCGGGCCGCACACCGGCGCCACCCTCGACACCTGCACGGCCGCCGCGCTCGCCGACTGTCCGCCCGATCAGGCCGCCCTGGCGCTGGACCAGCTGGCCGCCGCCCAGCTGGTCGTCGAGGCGGGACCGCGGGCGTACGTACTGCACGACCTGGTCCGCCTCTACGCCCGCAGCCTGGCCCCCGGGCACGACCCCGACGGGCTGCCGCGGCTGCTCGACCACTGGCTGCGCACGCTGCTCGCGGCGAGCGCCGCCGCGGAGCCCGGCAGCGAGCCCTGCTGCGCCCTGCCCGCCGGGGCCCGGCCGGCCGGCGAGGTCCGGGCGTTCGCGGACCGTACGAGCGCGCTCGCCTGGTACTCCGCCGAGCGGGACACGCTGCGCGGGGCCGTGGACGCCGCGGTCGCGGCGGGGCTGCACGACCGTGCCTGGCGGCTGGTGCTCCTGCAGTGGCCCCTGATCGTGTGGCAGGTCCGCGACGGCTGGGTACCGCTCCTCGAACAGGGCCTGGCCGCCGCCGAGCAGGACGGCGATCCCGGTGCGCAGTCGCGGGCCCGGGCCCTGCTGGGCTGGGTGCTGGCCGAGGAGGGCCGCTCCGAGGAGGCCCTCGGCCACCTGGAACGCGCCCCGGGCCTCTCCGCCCGCGCGGGCGACCCGGCCGGGGAGGCCGTCGCCCGGATCAACCTGGCGGTGGCGCTGACCCGGCGCGGCGCCCCGGAGCGGGCGGGCGAGCTGCTGGTGCGCGCCCTGGCCCTGGCCGAGGAGGCCGGCCGTACCGAGACGGTCACCCTCGCCCACCAGCACCTCACCCAGCACCTGCTCGCCGTCGGCTCCCCCGACGAGGCCGCCTCCCACGCGGCGCGCGGACTGGCCCTCGCCGCACCGCCGCTCGCGGCCGCCCGGCGCGTGGTGCTGCGCACCCTGTACGGGGAGGCCCTGGCCGCGACGGGACGCACCCCCGAGGCGGTGCGCCAGCTCGGCGACGCGATCAGGGAGGCGCGGGCGCACGCGTACGAGGAGGGCGAGCGGGCGGCGCGCACGGCACTGGCCGGGATGGCGGAGCGCTAGGCGGGCAGGTCTGGGCGAGGCGGGGGCGGAGGTCAGGCCGTGGTGGCCTCGGTCGGGGGCATGATGCGGCCGACCGACGTGACCATCCGGCGGCGGGTCAGCAGGCGCCCGCCGATGGCCATCAGCCGGTTGAGGGCGCCGGGGATCACGCTGGGCGGCGGGTTCTTGCGGTCGAGGGTCCGCAGCGCCGTACGGACGACCGCTTCGGCGCTGTGGACCCGGGTGCCGCCGCTCACGCCCTCGGTGCCGACGACGTCGAAGAACTCGGTCCGCGTCGCCCCGGGCGACAGGGCCAGTACGCGTAGTCCGGTGCCCCGGGATTCGTGCCAGAGGGCTTCGGTGAAGCTCAGGACGAAGGCCTTGGTCGCGCCGTAGACCGCCATGCCGGGAACGGGCTGGTAGGCGGCCATGCTCGCGACGTTCACGAGGACGCCCCTGCCGTCGGCGCGCAGCCGGTCGATGAAGGCGGCGCTTATGCCGACCACCGCGCCGACGTTGACCGCGATCTCTTGGCGCAGGCGCGCGGAATCCCCCCGGTGGAGCGGTGGAGCACGCGTTCATGGCGCTCCCCCGTGTTTCCCGTGGTGGCGCCGTACGCCTCCCGACCGCACACCGTACGGCGCACGGTGCGACGGCCGTCATCCGGCCCGGGCGGTCGCCCGACTGCACGCCCCAGCGCGCACATCGCGCCCGCGCGACCCACAGTGGACGGGCGGACCGCCTCGGGTGACCGGCGGCGGCTCCGGACGCCGAGGAGGGTGCATGGACACGAGGGTCAAGGGGTTCGTCCAGTCCTACAACCGCGACCACGGATACGGGTTCCTCGTCCCCTGCGGCGCCGAGGACACGGTCTACGTCGAACGCGACGACATAGAGGCCGACCCGCGGACCCTGTCCGAGGAGCAACAGGTCACCTTCACGATCGAGTTCGCCGACGGCCGTTTCGTGGCCCGGCACGTCCAGCCCTGAGCGCCCAGCCCCGCGCGCCAGCCCCACGCGTCCCGCTCACGCCTGCCCGCTCACGCCTGCCCGCGCCGGATGGCGTCCACGATCGTCAGGAAGACGAGCAGGTTCGGCACCTTCGGGGCCTGGCAGTGGCCCCAGGCCTTGCTCTGTCCCGCCCGCCAGACGTACACCGCGCCGCCACGGACGGCCACCTCGCCGACCTCGCTCCACGGCAGCGCCCCGTGGGACGTGTGCGTGACGGCGGCGGCCGACACGGCGAACGGGCCGAAGCCGACCGTCCCGCCGTCGCGCACCAGCTTCCACACCTTCTCCGTCTGGGCACGGGCGACGGCCTCCGCGATCAGCGGGGCCCAGGTCTGCGCCCCCGCGTAGAAGTCCGTGATCCGCGCCTTCCGCCCGCCCGGAGCCACCAGCACGGAGGCGTGCGAGCGTCCGACCGGTGTCTGCCTGCCCTTGTAAGCGATCACTTCCTGAACGGTCTCCTGGTAGAGCACCGCCCGCTCCCAGCGCACCGCGAACAGGGCGCGGCCGGTCGTGTTCACGACCAGCCCGTGCTCGTACAGGTACAGGCGCTTCCCCGCCAGGCCCCGCCGGAAGAACGGGCTGCGGGCGACCACCCCGGCGGCCAGCAGGCCGATCCACAAGGGGTACATCGCGATCGTCCAGCTCACCTCGACCCATAACAGGACGCCGCCGCCCACCAGCGCGGCTATGCCCGCCAGGGAACCGAGGATGAACCAGATCCGGTGCTTCTCCCCGACGCTCACCTCGCTCTCGGGCCGGAAGGTGTGCTCCAGGGCGCCCAGGCGGTGGCGGGTGGCCAGGGCGTCCGCTTCGCGGGAGGGGGACGTCGGCACGGTCATGCGCGGCCTCGGCTTCAAGGTCACGGCGCGCCCCGCAAGGCCGCCTGAGCTGGAGGGAGTTCACCGGGTGACGACAGGCCGGCACCCCCTGAGTTGCTCCAGCAGCCAACACCAGGACCCGCCCCCGGACAAGCCCTCCGGGTGCCCGTTCCGGGACGCCCGCGCTCAGCGGGCCCGCGCCGTGGTGACCACCAGGGGCGGCCGGGCCCGCTCCGCCGCCCACGGGCGGCTGCGGGCGAGGTCCGGATCGGCGATGAGCAGCGCCTCGTCCACGGCCGGGTGGTGTTGTACGACGTCACCGAACCCGGCGCGTTCGAGCAGTGGCGGGTGGACGGCGGCGGGCCACGCGTGATTGGGCATCTCCTGCCAGGTGCCGTCCGTGAGCAGCAGCCGTACGGTCAGCCGGTCGCCGGGGCCGTAGACCTCGCCCGGCTCCCCGACGCGCAGCGAGGCGTACTCCGTGCCCGCGCACGCGGGGTCGGTCGCCAGCAGCACGAACAGGCCGTCCGGGCGCAGGAGCCGACGGACCTCGGCGAACACCGAGAGCACGGCCTCCTCGGTCGGCAGCGATGCCAGTACGTGGTTGCACATCACCGCGTCGGCGCAGCCGTCCGGGAGTCCGGTGGCCCGTCCGCCCTCGACCAGGTGGTATTCCGCGACGGCCGTCCCCGAGGCGCGGGCCAGCGCCAGCATCTCGGGGGAGGTGTCCACGCCGATCACGCGGGCGCCGAGCAGCCGGGCGGCGTGGGCGGCCACCGTACCGGGGCCGCAGCCGTAGTCCACCAGGACGTGGCGGTCGTCGATGTGGCCGGCGGCCAGGGCGCGGAAGACGAAGGGGTACCCCAGGAGCCAGTCCGTGGCCGCGACCACCGAGGCGAAGGCCCGCGCCCCCTCCGGCCCGGACCACGCGGCGCGTTCCTTGTCACTCACAGCACCCACTATCGGGCCGCGGCGGCCGGGCGCGCGCGTTACGACACGGGGCCGCCTGCGCGATCGTGCTCGAAACCTGGGCACATCGAGCATGTATTGACATGAACGCGGCACTGCGCTGCACTTTGCTCGGAACCAGGCACTCCCCCTTCCCTCCCACCGTTCGGGGACCCACATGCGTCTGCTCAGATTCCTGATCGCCGCCGTCCTGGCCGTGCCCGCACTCGCCGGGCCCGCCACATCCGCCGTCGCCGCCCCGGCGGGCCCGGTCTCCCCGGTCGCCGAGGCCGCCGCGGGACCGCCCCCGACGATCCCGGCGCTGCGGCAGTGGACGGCCGGTTCCGGCGCCTACGCCTTCACCGCCGCCAGCCGGATCGTCGTCGACCCCGCCTCGGCGGCGCAGCTCTCCGACGAGGCGGCGACGCTGGCGGAGGACCTCGGGGCGCTCGCCGGGCGCCCCGTGACCGTCGTGACCGGCAGCGCCTCCCCGGGGGACATCGCGCTCGCCCTCGGTGACGCGACCTTGCCGGCCGAGGGGTACCGGATGACCGTCGCGGCCTCCCTCTCGATCCGGGCCGGGACCGACACCGGCGCGTTCTACGGCACGCGCACCGTGCTCCAGCTGCTGCACCAGTCCCCCACGATCCCCGCCGGCACGGCGGCGGACTGGCCCGCCAAGGCCGAGCGCGGGCTGATGATCGACCAGGGCCGCAAGTTCTTCACCGTCGACTGGGTCAAGCAGCACATCAAGGAGCTGGCCTACCTCAAGCTCAACTACTTCCACTTCCACCTGTCGGACACCTTCGGCTTCCGGCTGGAGAGTTCCACGCACCCGGAGATCGTGTCCGCCGACCACTACTCCAAGCGGGACGTCGCCGACCTGGTCGCGCTCGGGCAGAAGTACCACGTCACGATCGTCCCGGAGATCGATACCCCGGGGCACATGAACCCGATCCTGGCCGCCCACCCCGAACTGAAGCTGAAGAGCAGCTCCGGAGCGGTCAGCGCCGACTTCATCGACCTGTCCCTGCCCGCGTCGTACGCCCTGATCAAGGACCTGGTCAACGAATACCTGCCGTTGTTCCCGGCGGCGTACTGGCACATCGGCGCGGACGAGTACGTCACCGACTACGGCAAATACCCGCAGCTGCTCAGCTACGCCCGTGCGCACTACGGCGCGAACGCGACCGCCAAGGACACCTACTACGGGTTCGTCAACTGGGCCGACGACCTGGTCCGGGCGGGCGGCAAGGGCACGAGGATGTGGAACGACGGCATCAAGTCCGGGGACGGCACCCTCACCCCGCACCCGGGCATCCTCGTCGAGTACTGGTACAACTACGGCCTCACACCGCAGCAGCTGACCGCGGCGGGGCACCGGGTCGCCAACGAGTCCTGGACGCCCACCTATTACGTGCTCGGGGGCGCCAAGCCCGACACCAAGTGGATGTACGAGACCTGGACCCCCGATCTCTTCGAGGGCGGCAACACCCTCACGGACCCGGCGAAGAACCCCGGCTCGCTGATCCACGTGTGGTGCGACAACCCGGGCGCCGAGACGGAGGCCCAGATCGCCGCGGGCATCACGAACCCGCTGCGGGCGCTGGCCCAGCAGACCTGGGGCTCGCCCAAGCCGGTGAGCACCTACGCCGCCTTCACCCCGCTCGTGACCGCGGTCGGGCACAACCCCGCCTGGCCGGGGCTCGCCCAGCCGGGCAACCTGGCCCGTAACCGCCCGACGACCGCCTCCAGCACCGAGACGGCCGACTTCCCGGCGGCCACGGCGACCGACGGCGACCCCGCCACCCGCTGGTCGAGCGCGTACGCCGACCCGCAGTGGCTCCAGGTGGACCTGGGGTCCACCCAGGCGGTCAGCCGGGTGGTGCTGCGCTGGGAGGCGGCGTACGGCAAGGCCTTCCAGATCCAGCTGTCCGACGACGGTTCCACCTGGCGCACCGCGTACTCGACCACCACGGGCGCCGGGGGCGTCCAGGACCTCACCGGCCTCTCCGGCTCCGGCCGCTACATCCGGCTGTACGGGACCCAGCGGGGCACCGGCTACGGCTACTCCCTGTACGAGTTCGAGGTGTACGGGGGCGCGCTCAGCGGGGCCAGGACCCTCACCGCCGCCGGCAAGGCACTCGACGACCCGGCGAGCTCCACCGCCTCCGGCACCCAGCTGATCACCTGGACCCCGCACGGCGGACCCAACCAGCAGTGGCAGCTGAGCCTCAACACCGACGGCACCTACACCCTGGCCAACAACGCCTCGCACCTGTGCGCGGACGTGGCGGGCGGCTCCACCGCGGCGGGCGCGGCCGTCGTCCAGGCCGCCTGCACCGGCGGCGACGGCCAGCGCTGGCTGATCGGCGGACTCGGGGCCGGTGCGTACACGGTGACGAACAAGAAGAGCGCGCTGCTGCTGACCACGGCCGCGGACACGGACGGCTCGGCCGTCAGCCAGCAGCCCGCGGGCGCCGCCGGCTTCCAGCGGTGGCAGATCGCCTGACAACGATCATTTCCCCAGATGTATCCATCATCACTCCCGGCAGGCACTCAAGGATTCCTCGCTCCGACCCCGAAGTGCCTGCCCAGGGGCGGTTTGATGCCCTTTCAGGGCCCTTGGGCAGACTGAACGGAGCCCCCGACTCCGAAAGCTGATGGTCAAGGATCGTTTCACTTGCGCAATCGATCATCCATCTGTTCTAGTAGCCAAGCAGCACCGAAGAAGTGGCTAGCGTTGCGGCACCAGTGCATCGGGGGTGTGCCGCAGCGCAGCCGCTTCACGGAAGGACCGGACGACGTCCGAGGACAGGGCGCGGGACATCCGCACCAGTCCGGAGGGGTCGTCGGGAGAGACGAGGACCGAGCGGTGGTTCTGCCGCAGCGGGTCGGAGTCCTCGGGCAGCGGCACGCCGCGCGCCCACACCACGACCGCGTGGGCGAGCGCGGCCGCGTCGGCGAGGGCGGCGACGTCCTCGGGAGACCCACCGGCCTCCCGCGCTCTGGCCAGGGCCAGTTCGCGCAGTTCGGCGTCCAGGTACGGGCTGACCGTGAGGATCCCGTCGTGGATGTCGGCCTCGAGCTGGGTGACGCGCAGTTCGATGGAGGCGCGTGGGCCTTCGGCGAGTTCCCGCGTGTGCTGGGTCGCCGCGCTCAGTTCCTTCCACAGCGGCCGGAGCCTGCGGAGCCGGAGCCACAGCTCCCAGTGGTTCGTGAACCGCTGTGAGATCAGCGGCAGGACGAACCCGCCGCCGATGAGGATCACGGAGAACGAGGCCACGATCGGGGCGAGCTCGGCGCTGAGGTAGTCCCGGTCGTGTCCGAGCCAGCGGGAGCCGATCGCGACGAACTTCAGCCCGTCGTAGGCCAGGTTGAACTGGTGCCCGATGCAGATGAGGATCAGCCCGGCCCGCAGCGCGCCGTGCACCTGCCGCGCCCACACCCAGCACAGGGCCGTGACGATGATCCCGTTCGCCGTGTGGGCCAGCAGGTAGAGCAGGAGCATCTCGCGGATGTACGGGGTGGTCGCGTAGTAGGTGTCCATGTCGGTGAGCCGTTCCACCGGCGCGTCCCCGAGCACGAACAGGACGTTGATCACGACGACGACCGCCGCGGTGACCAGGTAGCAGGTACGCGTCCACCGGGCCGCCCACGCCGCCTTCTCCGGACCGCTGTTCCACCGGATGATCAGCACGATGCTGGCCCCGCAGAAGGCGGTCAGCAGGGAGTACACGAGCGGCGCGGCGGCGTTCGGGACGCCGGTGAAGCGGTTGATCGCGGAGAGCGAGGGCAGGGCGGTGGCGAAGTCCACGCACACCGCCAGGGCGAGCACGGCGCAGACCGACCGCAGCAGCTCGTTGCGCGGGTCCCGCCACAGGGCGGGGAGCCTGAGGCACAGGATGACGACCAGGAAGGCACCCGGTATGTAGAAATCGAGGCCTTGGGAGCGGTTCATCGTGCGACCTTCTCTGCGGGTACGGCGGGCCGGGCGGACCCGGTGGTCACCGTCCGGCGGGAGAGGACCCCATAGTGCCGCGCGACCCGGGCGATCGTGTCGCCGCCCCCTCCCAGAAGCCGCGAGACGGCCTCGAACCCCGCCTCCCGGTCGCCGTCGTCACGCTCGCGGCCCGCCCCCTTCTCCGTGACGGCGGCGGCGATCATGGCCGCGGCTCCGGCGCACCGGGCCCGCTCGGGCTCCATCCCCGCGCGCAGCGCCTCCTCGTGACCCCGCGTCATGACGGCCGGATCGCAGTACGGAGCGAGGGCGATCAGCTGGTCGTGGACATCGGTCTCGCGGTACGCGAGGCGGTCCTCCAGCGACGGCCGACGCAGCGTCAGCGTCAGGTCCGGCTCATGGGCGACCCCCCGCAGGGCGCGCCAGAGCGGACCCAGCTCCCGGTAGCGCCGCAGGGTGCCCAGGAGCGCGTCGAGGCGCTCTCCCTGGGGGAGGAGGAACCCGGCCGCGCAGAGCAGGGATCCGATGCCCGCAGCGGGCGGGGCGACATCGCTGCTGAGGTAGTCGAGGTCGGCCCCGGACCACCGGGCACCGAGGGCGACGGCCTTGGCCACTCCGAATCCGGTGCCGAGCCCGAACCCCGTGACGAGGCAGACCAGTCCGGCCCGCAGCCAGCCCTCGGCCTCGCCCAGCCACCGGAGGCACATCCGGGTGAGCGTGGCGTGGACCGCGGTGTGCCAGAGCAGGTAGAGGACGATCATCTCGCGGACGCCCGGGGCGGACGCGTAGTACGTGTCCATGTCGCGCACCCGCTCGCTCGGCGCGTCCCCGGAGGCGAACAGCACCGCGATCGCCACGATGACGAGGGCGCCGCCGCACAGCCAGCCGCGGACCTGCCGCCGGACGGAGTCCCCGAACCCGCTCCGCCAGTAGGTCAGCAGCACCATGGCGAGGGTGCTGCACCCGCTGAGGAGCGCGTAGACGAGCGGGGCCGAGACGTTGTGGACGCCGGTCGCCCGGTTGACGTACCGGATGGTGGGGGGCGCGGCGAAGAAGAAACCCGCGCCGATCAAGAAGGTCAGTCCGGCGACCCCCCGGACCATCGGGTTGTGCCACCTGCGGGTCAGGGCGGGCAGTTTGGTGAGGAAGACCAGCGCGAGCACCACCGCCGGTATGTAGTAGTCCGCGCTGCCCATCAGTCCTCCGAGCCCCCGAGGGAGGACTGGATCCGCTGCCCGGGACCGTTCAGGACGCGCTGGCCGGGGTGGTGTTCGACGTGGCGGCGCATCCTGCTGCCGAACCGGCGCCCGAACGCCTCGGCCTCGGCCTCGTCACCGGGCACGGCGTGCGTCCGCGCGGCGACGCTGAGGATGGCCTGGTCGAGCGGCCCCGCGTCGAGGACGTCGACGAGGAGCCGGGTCGCGGCCTGCGAGCCGTGCTCGTGGGTGCCGCAGTGACCGCGGACCATGTGCCAGATCTCGTGGCCCAGGATGACCAGGGAGTGGAACGGGCTCGTGCTCCGCACCACGATGATCACGTCCTCGTGCTCGCGGTCCAGCCACAGCCCGGACAGGCCGGGCGGGAAGTCCCGCCGCAGCACGCGCACGGGGCGGCCGCGCAGCTCGGTGAGGTGGACGGCCACCTTGCGGAACAATTCGTCCACATCGGCCGGGCCGGGCCCGCGGAGCGCGGCGTCCAGCTCACCGCACAGCTTCGACATCTCTTCTTCGAGCCGGTGCTGCCGACGCCTGTTACTGAAGATCCCCACCGGAAAAACCCCTCAAGAAGCACACCGCCCGGCGGTGTGCGGTGCCCTCTCCCCGTGCTTCCGCCGACCGGCAGAGCCAATCCCGCGCGCGCCCCCCGCGTCACGCACCGTCCTGCTGGTCCTCCTCGATCGAGTCGAGCAGGGCCTGCATCACGGCGCGCGTCTTGGGCGACGTACCGCGCAGGGCGAATCCGTTGAGCTGGTTCTTGCGCTTGAAGGCCTGGAGTTCGGCCAGCTGCCGCGCCCGCTCCTCCTCCAGCTTCTCCCGCAGTGCCCGGTCGAGGGCCTGGGAGGGGGTGGCCGTCAGGAATCCCCGCGGGACCTGGAAGAAGTCCTCGATCCGGGCCGCGTGTTCCAGCGAAGGCGCCTTCTCCCCGCGCAGGAAGCGGCCGAACCACTGCGGCGTCAGCCCCGCGCCGTGGGCGATCTCGGCCTGTGTGTACGGCCTGCCCGCCGGGCCGAGCCGGGTCCGGCGCAGGAACTCCAGCCGCTGGGTGACCTGCTGGAGGAAGTCGCTCTCGGGCAGCCGGCGCCGGTGCAGACCCGCCACCACCACCGATTCGGGCAGGCCCGTGCTCCGGGACAGCGGCTCCGGGTCGAGGGTCACGGCCCAGTCCAGCTCCGCCTCCTCGATCAGCCCCTCGAGAAGCGCCAGGCTCTTCAGATGAGGGCTTCCCTCGTCGGTCACGTTCACTCCTGGCTGGCTGGTCCCCTGCGTAACGCCGACGGGCAGCGCCCGTCCCGCGTCGCCACTGAATCAGATCTCCGATCGGTTCTACAACTGAAACGATCGTTGAGCTTCTTCTTCAGCCATTCCCTATCACTCCGCATCAGTACCTATATTCCAAATAATGAGTTGTTTGAGGTAAGATCCAGCCTCATGGAGAGTGCTGAACGTGAGCTGTATTCCGTGGGCGAGATCGCCGAGCGCCTCGGGCTGCACGTGCGGACCGTCCGGAACTACGTGCGCGACGGGCGGCTCAAGGCCGTCCGGATCGGTAAGCAGTACCGGATCAGCCGCGAGGACTTCGAGGCGCTGACCCGGCTGCCGCTCGGCGGCCCGGAGACGGAGCCGGACCGGGTCCCGGCCGGGGCCCCGGCCGCCGCGCGCGGGCGTCTGGAGGTGTCGAGCATCGTGCAGGTCGACCCGATCGGTCCGGAGGCGGCGAGCCGGTTGAGCACCCTCGTCACCGCCTCCGCGATGGGGCCGCGGGACACACCGGAGGCGCTGCGCGTTCAGACCGTCTACGACAAGGAGCGAGCCCGTATGAAGATCGTGATCCTCGGCAACGCCGTGGACACCGCCGAGATGCTCCACCTGCTCGACGGGGCCCTCGGACCGGAGAACGGCCTGTTCACCTCCCACGCCTCCCAGGAGACGCACCGTGCCTGACCTCGTCGTCGAACACCACGGCGTACCCGTCCTCGTCCTCGACGCCGCCGGCGCGCCGATCGCCACCGAGCAGGACGCCCTCGACCACCTGATCGGGGGCGCCTTCACGCGGGCCGATGTGGTCGCCGTACCGGTGGAGCGGTTCGACGACCGCTTCTTCGACCTCCGCAGCGGACTCGCGGGAGCGATCCTGCAGAAGTGCGTGAACTACCGGATCCGCCTGGTCGTCGTCGGGGACCTCTCGCGGCACCTGAGCACCGGCACGGCCCTGCGGGACCTCGTCCGCGAGTCGAACCGCGGCCACCACGCCTGGTTCGTGGCAGACCTCGACGCGCTCGCGGAGCGGCTCGCGTAAGGGGCTGTCCCGCTCCGATGCGGCCGGGTCTGCTCCCATGGGGCCCGACCCGCGCCCCCCGGGCGTGGCCGGGACGCGGGAACGGTGGCTGCGGTGTATGCAGGAGCCATGGGTCATCGGCCGCGCCATCCGGGGCAGGGCAGGGTCCGGGAACCACGCCGGGCGCTGCTGCCGGTGCCCTTCGCCCTGATCGCGCTCGTCACCGTGGTCGACGTACTGGCGCCGCCGGGCGTCCACCTCGGCCCCTTCCTGGTGGCCGCGCCCGCGCTCACCGCCTCCTTCTCCGGGCCGCGGATGACGGGCTTCGTCGGAGCGGTGGCGGTCCTGGCCCAGGCCGTGGTGGCCGCCGTACGGACCAACCTCACCGACCTGAACCACACCATCCAGATCATCGCGCTGCTGCTGATCTCGGTGTTCGTCACCCTCTTCGCCCATCTGCGCGAGGTCCACGAGCGGCAGCTGAGCCAGCTGCGCTGGGTGGCCGAGGCCGCCCAGCAGGTCGTGCTGCGGCCCTTGCGCGAGCGGATGGGCCCGCTGCGGCTGGCCTCCGTGTACCTGGCCGCCGAGGCCGAGGCGCAGATCGGCGGCGACCTGTACGCCGCCACGCGCACCCCGGACGGCACCCGCCTGATCATCGGTGATGTCCGGGGCAAGGGGCTCGAGGCCGTGGGGGACGCGGCCCTGGTGCTCGGTGCCTTCCGGGCCGCCGCCCACCAGGAGTCCGACCTGCCGGGGCTGGTCGCCCGCCTGGAGGCGGCGGTGGCCCCGGATCCGGACACCGACGACGAGGCGTTCGACCGCGAGCAGTTCACGACCGTGGCCGTACTCGACGTCCCGGACCGGGAGCCGGCCCTGCGGCTCGTCAGCTGCGGGCACCCGCCGCCCCTGCTGCTGCGCGGCGGGCGGGTCCTGTCCTTGGAGGTGGACCACCCGGCGCCGCCCCTGGGCCTCACCGAGTTCCTGGACGGCGGCTTCGTCGCCCAGTCGTTCTCCTTCGAGCCGGGGGACGTCGTCCTCCTCTACACCGACGGCGTCATCGAGGCCCGGAACGCGGCGGGAGAGTTCTACCCGCTGGCGGACCGGGCCGGGGGCCGCCCCGGGGACGGCCCGGAAGCCCTGCTGCGCCACTTGTGCGCGGACCTCCTGGCCCACTCACCCGGCGGCCACTTGGGGGACGACGCGGCGATGGTGGCCATCGAGCGGATCGGCGGGGCCGGCGGGAGCACCGCGAGCGCCCCGCGAGAGGGCCTGGTGGGCGGCCCGGGCGGAGCCGGCTGACGTTCCCGCGACCTTCCCCCGACGTTTCCGCGGCCGCGAGGCAACCGCGCCGCGCGATCTCCCCTCCTCCTCCACGACAACGACGACGCGCGGCGTCCGGGTCGCGCACCATGATCCGGGGGGATCACATGTTCGGGTGCAACAGGCGTACGGCCGCGGCCGCGTTCACCGCTTCCGCGCTCGCCCTGGGGGCTCTCGCGGCCACCGCCACACCGGCCGCCGCCATCCACGGCGGACAGAGCGCCACCACGGCGGACCACCCGTACGCCATGCTCATCGAGACCGCGGACGGGCGGCAGTTCTGCGGCGGCACGCTCGTGGCGCCCACCAAGGTGCTGACGGCCGCGCACTGCGTCAAGGACGCCCCGGCCCCTCTGGACCTGCTGGTCGTCGGCGGGCGTACGACGATCGCGAGCACGAAGGGGACCGTCCGGCACGTGGCCTCGGTCACGGTGCACCCGAAGTTCGAACAGGGCACGCTGACCTACGACGCGGCGGTCCTCACCCTCTCCGCGCCGATGCCGTACGCCGCGCTGCCGGTGGCGGGCCCGAAGGACTCGGCCCTCTACGCCTTCGGCAGGACCGCGAAGACCGCGGGCTGGGGCCGCACCGCGACCGACACCTCCGCCACCCGCCTCAAGTCGGCCGTCCTCACCCTCGCTCCGCTCAAGGGGTGCGCGCCGTTCACCGAGCCGGGCGAGTCCAGCGCCCTCAAGGTGTGCGGGGTGCCCGCCGCCGGTACGCACGACAGCATCTGCCGCGGCGACTCCGGCGGGCCGCTGGTGGCCGGCGGGAAGCTGATCGGCATCGTCTCCACCGGCAACAAGTACTGCGACGACCAGTACCCGGTGTCCGTCTACACCCGGGTCAGCGCGATCGCCGCCGGTCTCGGCCTCCCGGTCTGACGAGGGGCTGCCCCCCTCGCGGGCGGCGGTCCTCGGATCACGCGTGCCCGCTACCCTTGCCGCATGACGATGCCCAAGACCGTCCCCGTGAGCGTCGACGCGATGCTCGAAGACCTCCGGACCCTCGTCGAGATCGAGTCTCCCTCGCGCGATCTCGACGCCTTGAGCGCATCGGCCAAAATCGTCGCCGCCGTCATCGAGAGCCGCCTCGGCGGGCAGGCCGAACTCATCGAGACGGAGGCCGGACCGCACGTCCACTGGTCCGCCGGGGGCGATCCCAAGGTCCTGATTCTCGGTCACCACGACACGGTGTTCCCGCTCGGCACCCTGGAGCGCCGCCCGTTCAGGGTCGAGGACGGTCACGCGACCGGCCCCGGGGTCTTCGACATGCTCGGCGGTCTGGTGCAGGCCATCCACGGACTGGCCGCCCTCGAGGACCGCTCGGGCGTCGAGATCCTGGTGACCGCCGACGAGGAGGTCGGCTCCCACTCCTCCCGGGCCCTCATCGAGGAACGGGCCCTCGCCTGCGGCGCCGTCCTCGTCTTCGAGGGCGCCGCCGACGGCGGGGCCCTCAAGACCGGCCGCAAGGGCTGCGGCACCTTCCAGGTGTCCATCGCGGGCCGGGCGTCGCACGCGGGCCTCGAGCCCGAGGCCGGGGTGAACGCCCTGATCGAGGCGTCCCACCAGGTGCTGGACATCGCGGCGCTGGGCCGCCCCGAGATCGGCACCACCGTCACGCCGACCGTCGCGTCCGCGGGGACCCTGGACAACGTCGTGCCCGCGGAGGCGACGCTGATCGTCGACGTCCGGGTCGAGTCGGCCGACGAGAAGGAGCGCGTCGAATCGGCCTTCGCGGCGCTGTCCCCGCACCTCGACGGGGCGTCGATCGCCGTACAGGGAGCGGTGGGCCGTCCCCCGATGCCCGAGTCGGCGTCGGCCTCGCTCTTCGCCGTGGCGAAGCGACTGCTGCCCCAGCTCGAGGGCAAGGCGGTCGGCGGCGGCAGCGACGGCAATTTCACCGCCGCGCTCGGCGTGCCGACCCTGGACGGCCTCGGCGCCGTCGGCGGCGGCGCCCACGCGGACCACGAGTACCTGGTGGTCGACGCCATGGCCGAGCGGGCGCACCTCGTCACCGGACTGGTCACGGCGATCCAGAACGCTTAGCGCCGTCGCCCGGGGGTGTCCACCTGTCGGAACCCGGTGGACCCCGGGGCCGCCGCTGTGGATCACGGGCAGCGCCGAGGCGAACGCGGACCTGTGGGCGACCGCCGACGAGACGCGTGAGCAGATCGTCGGCCTCTACCGGCAGGTGTGGGCGCACTCGGACCGGACGATCGCGTCGCTGGACCTCGACGCGGTCAGCCGGATCCCCTGGAGGAGATGCCATCCGCGAACTCGTCGACGGGACGGCCGGGTTGCGGGTCGGGAGCGGCAACATGGCGCCCGGCGGCCCCGCGTGGTGGGCGGACCACCGGGACCGGGTGGAGCGGGCCGCGCGGGAGGCCGGGGCGCGGGCTGGGGAGGCGCGGCCGGAAAACGTCCCGGTGAGCCCGTAACCCCGGCGCCGACCGGTCGTTGAAAGGGCAGGTCAAGCGAAGTGCACCACACGAAGTCCCGGGCCCCAGGGTCCGGGACTTCGTGCTGTCACGGGAGCCGCGAGCACCCGCGGGCCGCCCCCGGCGTGTGTTCCGCCGACCGCCTCACCAGTCGACGCGCGCGGCGATCGGCAGGTGGTCACTGCCCGTGGCGGGCAGCCGCCGGACCTCGGTGACGGTCGCCGACCGGGCCATGACCTGGTCGATCCGGGCCACGGGGAAAGAGGCGGGCCAGCTGAACGCGAGCCCCGCGCGCGGTACGTTCAGCCGCGAGGTCAGCGGGGCGAGGCCGCGGTCGTCGACCGTGCCGTTGAGGTCCCCGAGCAGGATCACCCGCTCCAGGCGCTCCGCGGCGACCGCCGCGCCCAGCAGCACGGCGCTCTCGTCCCGGCGCGCGCAGGCGAGTCCCGCCGTCGCGCTCAGCCGCACCGAGGGCAGGTGCGCGACGTAGACGGCGACCTCCCCGCGCGGGGTCACGGCCGTGGCGCGCAGCCCGCGGTTCCAGTCGCTCCCCAGGCCCGTGGGCCGGATGTCGACCGGGCGTACGTCCGTCAGGGGGTACGCCGACCAGAGCCCGACCGTGCCTTCGGTCGCGTGGTGGGGGTAGTCCGCGGCCAGGGCCGCCGCGAAGGCCGGGGCGACGGCGGGCGTCAGCTCCTCCAGGGCGATGAGCCCGGGGTGGGCCGCGGCCAGGGTCCGCGCGGTACCGGCGGGGTCCCGGTTCTCGTCGCTGACGTTGTGCTGGACGACGACCAGGGCGCCGGGCGGGGTGTCGGCGGGAAGCAGCGGCGCCCCGAAGAGGGCGAGCCAGGCGGCCACGGGAAGCGCCTGCGCGCACAGGGCCAGGGCGGAGCGGCGCAGCAGCGCCAGGGCCGCGAGGACGGGGACGCCGAGGCCGAGCCAGGGCAGGAACGTCTCCACCAGGCTGCCGAGGCGGCCGGGGGAATCGGGCACCAGGGTGTGGAAGGCCAGCAGGCAGGCGAGGAGCACCCCGAGCAGGGCGAGGACGCGCCCCCGGCCGGACCGGAGGAGCGTCGGGCGCGGCCGGCTCGGCCTGCTCCGGAGGTCCCGGAGGAGGCCACGGGCGAGGCCACGGGGGTCCCGGAGGTGCCGGAGGCCCCGGAGGCCCCGGAGGCCCCGGAAGTGCGCGCCGCGCACCGGCTAGCCGAGGATCTTGCGCTCGTACGCCACCGCGACCGCCTCCGCGCGGTCCTTCGCGCGCAACTTGCCGTAGATGTGCGTCAGATGGGTCTTCACCGTGGCCTCGCTGATGAACAGGGCCCGGGCGATCTCCCGGTTGGAGGTGCCCTTGGCCACCAGTTCCAGGACCTCGCGCTCGCGGGCCGACAGCGGTTCGTCGGCCGGGGCGGCCGGTGTGCGCACCGCCGTGACGAGGCGGGAGGCGACCGCCGGGGACAGGACGGTGCGGCCTTCGGCGGCGGCCCGTACCGCGGTGAACAGCTCTTCGCGCGGGGCGTCCTTGAGGAGGTAGCCCGTGGCCCCGGCCTCGATCGCGGGCAGGGTGTCCGTATCGGTGTCGTACGTCGTGAGGACGAGGACCTTGGAGCGCAGTCCGCGACGGGTGAGTTCCGCGATGGCGGCCACTCCCCCGCCGCCCGGCATGCGCAGGTCCATCAGGACGACGTCGGGGTCGAGCCGCTCGGCGAGGGCGACGCCCTCCACGCCGTCGGCCGCCTCGGCGAGGACCTCAAAGCCGTCGGCGGAGGCGAACATCCCGCGCAGGCCGTCCCGTACGACGGGATGGTCGTCGCAGATCAGCAGCGTGATGGCGGTCGTGGTGGCGGAGGCGGTGGTATCAGTGGTCATGGGGCACCAACGGTACGCGGGCGGAGACGGCCGTGCCATGACCGGGTTCCGATTCGACGGTGACGCTGCCCGCGATGCGCTCCGTACGGGCGCGCATCCCGTCGAGACCGAAGCCCCCGGTCCCGGTGCGGGGCGGCAGACCGAGGGGGTCGAAGCCCCGGCCGTCGTCGCGGATGTCCAGGGACACCTCGTCCCCCATGAAGGAGAGGGTGACGCCGACCCGTGAAGCGCCCGCGTGGCGGCCCGCGTTGGCGAGGGCCTCCTGGGCGACGCGGAGCAGGGTGGCCTCTATCTCGGTGTGCAGCCGCAGGAGGGTGCCGGTGACGGTGAAGTCGGCGCGGACGCCGTGCCGGGCGCCCCAGTCGCACACCGTCTTCTTCAACGCCTCGTGCAGTGGGTCGTGTTCGAGGTCGAGGGGGCTCAGGTTCTGTACGGAGCGGCGGGCCTCGCCGAGGCTGTGGCGGGCCAGGTGCTGCGCGCTGAGCAGGTGTTCGCGTACGAGGGCGGGGTCCTCGCCCGCGGCCACGACCTGGAGCTGGGCGATGATTCCGGCGAGGCCCTGGGCGATGGTGTCGTGGATCTCGGCGGCGAGCCGGCGGCGCTCGTCGGCGACACCGGCCTCCCGTGCCTGGAGCAGGAGTTGGGCGTGGAGGGCGGCGTTCTCGTCGAGCGCCTGACGCAGGAGGGCGTTGGCGGTCTCCAGTTCGCCGATGGTCTCGGCCTGGATCCGGGCGCGTTCCTCCTCCTGGGCCGCGAAGTGGCTGAACACGCTGAGCATCAGGAGGTTGACGACGAGCACCGCGCCCAGGACCACCCACCCCACGGTCCCCTTGGGGGGCATACCGCCCGACTGGGAGCCGGACATGACGACCGCGGTGGCGAAGAGGCCCGGTTTCACCCAGCGCCGGGGCAGGGTCCGTTCGGCGCCGAAGTAGCCGATGGTGGCGTAGAAGGCGAAGAACGGGTTGAGCCAGGTGAGCGCGAAGGCGAGGGCCCAGCGCAGGAAGTAGTAGACGGTTCCCGCGGAGGACGGCCCGCTGTGGCGGCCGCGGATCCGGCCCCAGGCGAGCTGGAGCAGGACGGCGACGGCGACGAGGACGACGGCGGCCCGGCGGCCGGCGGCGCTCATCAGCAGGTCCGCGGTGGCGATCGAGACGAGCGAGCCGATGCCCAGGAGCACGTACGGGCCCCAGCGGTGGAAGAGTTCCCACCGCGCCTCCAGTGTGCGCCGGTTCCCGTCCGCCCCGTTGTCCATGGCCCCAGTCTCGTCCATGCCGCCCCCGGCTTCCGCCCCGCTCACTGCCAGCGGAACCAGCGGGTGGCGCCGGCCGAGAGCAGGACGGCCCACACGGCGAGGACGCCGAGGTGCGTCCAGCCGGGCCAGTGGCCTCCCGCGGCCTCGCCCAGGGCCTGGGCGGCGGCGCCGAAGGGGGTCAGCTCGACGATGCGGGCGAGGGCGGCGGGCATGGCCTGGACGGGGAGCCACACCCCGGCGCTGAACATCATCGGGAAGAAGACGGCGGACCCGATCGCACCGGCGATCTTCGACGTCCGCGAGACGGCCGAGACCAGCGCGCCCAGCGCGAGGGCGGCCAGGACGGCGAGCAGCAGCGCGAGGACGTACCCCGGGAGCTGCGCGGGGAGCGCGACGCCGAAGACGACCCGTCCCACGGTGATCGAGAGCAGGGCGGAGAGCACCGCGGCCGCGCCGTGCAGCGCCATCTGGGCGCCGAGCAGGGCGGACGGGCGGACGGGCGTGGTCGACATCCGGCGCAGGATGCCGCGTTCGCGGTAGCCGGTGATGACCGGTGGCATCGCCTGCAACCCGGCCATGATCATGGCGAGCAGGACGGCCACGGGGACGTACGCGTCGATGAACCGGATTCCGCCGAGGGCCGGGTCCGGTTCGCGGAAGCCCGGTATCGAGCCGAGGATGGCGACGAGGACGGTCGGGAAGGCCATGACCCAGAAGAGCGTGGCGGGCTCGCGCCGGAAGAGCAGGGTCTCCGTCCTGAGCACGGCGAGCGCGGCCGCGCGGGAGGGCCGTGCGGGGCGGGGGGTGCGGGCGGGGCGGGGAGTACGGGCGCTGCGGGGAGTACGGGCGGTGCGGGGCGGGGTCGGCGCGCTGGTGCCGCTCATGCGGAGTCCTCCGTGAGGTCGAGGAACGCGTCGTCGAGGGTGGCCTCGGACACGCGGAGCTGGTGGGCGGTGATGTGGTGCCGGGCGATGAGGGTGATCACGGCGTTGACGGTGTCGTCGGTGCCGTGGATGGTGAGCCGGCCGTGCCGCTCCTCCACGGCGGCGGCCTGCGGCAGCGCCGCGAGGGCGGCGCGCGCCGGGTCGTCGAGGGGGGCGGCGGGCGTGAAGGAGATGACGGTCGACCCGGCCGCCCGGCGGATCAGCCCCGACGGGGTGTCGAGCGCGGCGACCCGCCCCTTGTCGATGACGGCGATCCGGTCGCAGAGGCGGTGGGCCTCCTCCATGAAGTGGGTGACGAGGAGCACCGTGACCCCGCCGCGGCGGATGTCCTCGATCAGCTCCCAGGTGTCGCGGCGGGCGCGCGGGTCGAGCCCGGCGGTCAGCTCGTCGAGGACGACGACCCTCGGGTTGCCGATGAGCGCGAGCGCGATGAACAGCCGCTGTTTCTGACCGCCCGACAGCTGCCCGAAGCGGGTGGTGAGCCGGTCGGTGAGGCCGAGCCGTTCCGCGAGCGGGCGCCAGTCGGCGGGCGCCGGATAGCAGGCGGCGTACAGGGCGAGCGCCTCGCGCACGGTGAGTTTGGCCGGGAGTTCGCTCTCCTGGAGCTGCGCGCCGAGGATGCGGGTCACCTCGTCGTGGTCGGCGACCGGGTCGTACCCGGCGACCCTGATGGTCCCGGAGTCGGGGATCCGGAGCCCTTCGACGCATTCGACGGTGGTCGTCTTCCCGGCGCCGTTGGGGCCGAGGATGCCGAAGATCTCTCCCTCTTCGACCGTGAAGCCGACACCGTCGACGGCGGGCCGACCGCCGGGCCCGGCGCCCCGGCCGTAGGTCTTGCGCAGCGCGTTGACTTCGATGATTGCCATGTGTCGAGGATCCCGGCGGACGGGGCGGCGGCACATCGCCCATCGCGCTCGACGCCGCATCATCCGATCGGTTGACCGGCCGTACGACCCGCCCCGGACGGCGGCCGCCACGACGGCGCCGCCCGGGCCGGAGAGACGCCCTGCTCCTGGCCGGCTGCGGGCCCCTCGGCGGGGAGGGGGCGACGCCGGCGCGAAGGCTTCGAGGGCGGCGCGGGACGCCGGGAAGCCGCTGCCGATCGGTCGGCCGAGCCGTCCGGCGCGGGGACTCACCGGCAGAAGGGCCGGAACCCCACGCGGTGCGCACCGTTCCTCCTGCCGGAGGGGACGTCCACGGCCGTCACCGCCTCCCGCGGCCCCTGCGAGGAGCCGCTGAAGCAGACCCTTCGGCCGGGACGGGACCGGCCCACGGGGTCATGACGAGGCGTCGGCCGGAGCTGCGGCGGCGCAGTCCGCGTGGCCCCAGCGGGCGCCGAGCTTGGCGATCATCTCACCGGCCGCGTAGGGCTTCCCGCACGGGCAGCTGCCGGGGAACTTCGCCTTGATGGCCCGCCCTGCCCGGTTCGGCGCCGTCCCGGCGGCCGCCGCCGCCCGCTTCGCCGGGGCGCCGGACTTCTGCCGCGCGGGGGCGCTGCGGGCCGGAGCCGGGACCGGGATGGTCTCGGTGCCGAGGGCCGTCCCCGCCGCCTGCTGCGTCACGGCCGCGTCACTGGCGGCCTGGTCGGCGATCGCGTTGAGGTGATCGCCGTCCTCGCGGTGGGCCGGGACGTAGCGGAACTCCACGTCCCGGTCCGTCAGCAGCGCGTCGATGCTCTCGACCAGTTCGCGGTTGGCGACCGGCTTTCCGGCCGCGGTCTTCCAGCCGTTGCGCTTCCAGGCCGGCAGCCACTGCGTCACGGCCTTCATGGCGTACTGGGAGTCCATCCGTACCTCGATGGACGTGCCCGGCACCACGGCTTCCAGGAGCCGCTGGAGGGCGGTGAGTTCGCCCACGTTGTTGGTGGCGCGGCCGAGCGCGCCGGACTCCCAGCGCTCCGGGCGACCCGCGGAATCCGCGATGACCCACGCCCACCCGGCAGGCCCGGGATTCCCCTTCGCCGCCCCGTCGCAGGCGGCAATGATGCGATCAGACATCCCCCGATCATGCCCCACCGGCGCCGGTATCCGGGCATCGGCGGGTGGCGGCGGGTGGCGGGGTGGCACTACTGCCACCCCGGACCCTGGTGGCAGTGGTATCGCGTCGACGGCGCCCCGCGGACGAGGATCGGAACGACCGAAAACGCCCGACGGGGAGAGACATCACATGCACGTGTCCAGGAAAAACGGGAAGAAGCGGAAGCCCTCGCGCCGGGTCGCCGCGGCTGTCGTGTGCGGGCTGCTCGCCGCGGCGGCGCTGCCGATGGCCTCCGCGAGCGCGTCGAACGCCACGGCCGCGTCGCCTGCGACGAAGACCGCTCCGCCCGTACCGGAGCGCTACCGCGCCCAGCGGCTCGACTGGGGCCCCTGCGCGACGGGTCCGCTGGAGTGCGCCTCGATGGCCGTGCCCCGGGACTGGTACCACCCGGACGCCGGGCCGAGCCTGCGCGTCGAGGTGTCCCGGCACCGCGCGACGGATCCGGCGCAGCGGCGCGGCGTCCTGATGATGGCGGCGGGCGGTCCGGGCGCCTCGGGCCTGGGCCGCCCCGCGTCCCTGGCGCAGTACAGCCCGAAGCTGGCGGCGGCGTACGACATCGTCAGCTTCGACCAGCGCGGTGTGGGCGCCAGCACCCGGGTGGTCTGCTCCGACCAGGACAAGGTCGACGCGCTGTTCGCCAGTGGCGACCTGCGCGACCGCTCCCCCCAGGCCCTCGCCGGGACCGTGGAGCGGGCCCGTGACTTCGTCCGGGACTGCGTGCGGAACTCGGGCGCCCTGCTGCCGTACATCACCACCGATCAGGCCGTGCACGACATGGACCTGTACCGGGGGCTGCTGGGCGCGGACACGATCTCCTACTTCGGGCCGTCGTACGCGACCGTCCTCGGGGCGTACTACGCGACCGAGTTCCCCCGCCGCGTGGAGCGGGTCGTACTCGACAGCAGCGTCGACTTCAGCGGTAGCTGGCAGTCGTTCCAGATGGGCCAGCCGATGAGCTTCCAGCGCCGGTTCGAGCAGGACTTCCTGCCGTGGCTGGCGGCGAACGACGCCACCTACCACCAGGGGACCACGCCCGCCGCGGCGCAGGCCTCCTACGAGCGGCTGCGGGCCGCCCTGAGCGCGCACCCGCTCGACATCGAGGGGACGGTGATCACCCCCAACCACCTCGACGTGGCGACGTCGGACGCGATCTACAACACGGGCCGCTTCGCTTCCTTGGCCCAGCTCCTCGGCGTCCTCGAACAGCCTGAACAGGCACCGGCGCCGGTGCGGACCGCGGTGGCCGCCCGGTTGAAGCACGTCATGGGGGCCGCCTTCGTCGCCGACTACTTCACCGTGACCTGCGGGGACACCCCGTGGACCAGGGACGGCCGGTACTGGCTGGAGCAGAGCGGCGAGGAGACGCGCGACCATCCGCTCGTCGGGGCCCGCGAGCTGACCTTCGCCTCGATCTGTGCGAACTGGCCGCGGACCGGGGCGCCGCGCGTCAAGGTCACCGGCGCCGGGCTGCCGCCCGTGCTGATGCTCAATTCGACGAACGACCCGGCGACGTACTACGAGGGGGCCCTGCGCGCCCACCGCGCCCTGGCCGGTTCCCGGCTGGTGACGGTCGACGGGGGCGACCACGGCCAGTACCAGAACAACAACGCGTGCGTCGACGCGCACGTCGAGGCGTACCTCCTGAACGACACCCTGCCCGCCGAAGGCACCCGCTGCCCGGGCGGACCCCTGCCTGCTGCGGCCCCCGAATAAAAAATTCGTAAGACCGGCGCATGATCGGGCCGGGGTGGGGCAGGCGGGGGCCCGGAGGTTGATGACGACCGCTGGTGATGCCGGTGCCGCTGGTACCGGTGGGACCAGCACGAAGACCCACACGTTCACGCGCGCCATGGCTGTGGCCCGCCCCACCGTCCCTCAGGGGAACGGGGCGACGGGCCATGGCCATGCGGTCGTGCGGCGGCGAGTTCGGGCCAGAACTGCCGTTGCCGGTCGCGCCGTTGACCGTGAGCCGTTACTACTTCCACGTCACCCCCGTGATCGTGTAGCTTCCGGAACCGTTTGATCCGTATCGCTGCACACGCCCCACCAGGAGGACTCGTGCCCGCTCCCGTCACCGCCTCGACCACCGGCGCCAGCACCGGGCGACCGCCGGGCCGGATACCGGCGGGAGGAGCGCTGGTCTCTTGAGATTCCGCATCGGGCGCCCGACGAACCCGCCCACGCACCCAGAGCCGGAGGACCAGGGCCACCACGCGGCCCCCGACCTCGCCGCCGACGTCGGCGTCGGCGAGCCGGCCCCCGTCGAGCCACCCCTGTCGCCCCACGAGATAGCGCTCATACGGGCTTCCGTCTCGGTCGTCGAACCGCTCGCCGCCGACATGACGGTCTACTTCTACGCGATCCTCTTCGCCCGCTACCCCGAGGTCCGGCCCATGTTCCCTCCGGGCATGGACACCCAGCGCGGCCGCCTGCTCCGCGCGCTGCTGCACATCGTGGACCTGGTCGACGATCCGGAAAGCCTGGTCCGCTTCTGCGGCCACCTCGGCCGCGACCACCGCAAGTTCGGCACCCTCAGCGCACACTTCCCGGCCGTCGGCGAGTGCCTCCTCAGCGCCCTCGCCCGCTACGCCGGACCCGCCTGGACCGCCGACACCGCCGCCGCCTGGACCAAGGCCTACGGGGTCGTCGCCGACGTCATGATCAGCGCCGCCGAGCAGGACGAGGCGCAGCGTCCCGCCGTCTGGCCCGCCACGGTCGTGCACAAGGTCCCGCGCGGACACGGCATCGCCGAGATCACCGTGCGGCCCCACATGCCCTACGCGTATGCGGCCGGGCAGTACGTCAGCCTCGAGACGCAGTGGTGGCCCAAGCAGTGGCGGTACTACTCCCCCGCCAACGCTCCCCGCCAGGACGGCACCCTCACCTTCCACGTGCGCGCGGTGGCCGGCGGCTCGGTCAGCGACGCGCTCGTCCACCACTGCGTCGTGGGCGACGTACTCCAGCTCGGCCCGCCGATGGGCGACATGGTGCTCGACGCCGCCGTCCACAAGGACCTGCTCTGCGTGGCGGGCGGCACGGGACTCGCGCCGATCCGCGCGATCGTCGAGGACGTGGCCCGGCGCGGCGGACGGCACAAGGTCGACCTGTTCCTCGGCGCCCGTACCGGCGCCGAACTGTACGGGGTCAACGACATGCTCCGGATGGCACAACAGCACCACTGGCTGTCCATCAGGGGCGCCGTCTCCCACGAGTACATCCCCGGCATCCGGGGCTCCCTGCCGCAGGTCCTGGCCGAATACGGCCCCTGGTACCAGCACGACGTCTACCTCAGCGGACCGGCCCCGATGGTGGTCTCCGCCAGCCAGACGCTCACGCACCACGGTACCCAGCGGGACCGCATCCACCACGACCCGTTCGAGACCCCGGTCCTGTCCACTCCATGAGCCACGCGCGCCGCCGTGCCGATCCCTGCCAGGAGAACGCCCCCGTGACCTTCCCCCCACCGCCCTTCGGATCAGCGGGTGAACACCGGCTGCAGCAGCACCTGGGCAGCGCCGAGCGCGCCGCCCGGTTCTACGACCAGCAGGTCCGGCCGTGCCTCACGGCCGAGATGCGGGAGTTCATCAGCCACCAGAACATGGTCTTCCTGGCCACCTCCGATGCCCACGGCGCATGCGACTCCAGCTTCCGGGCGGGGCCCCCCGGATTCGTGCACGTCCTGGACGAGCACACCCTCGCCTACCCCGAGTTCCGGGGCAACGGCGTGCTCGCCAGCGCCGGCAACATCACGGAGAACCCCCATCTCGGCATGCTCTTCGTCGACTTCACGCACCACCACATCGGCCTGCACGTCAACGGCACCGCCCACCTCTACGCCGATGCCGACCTCCGCTCCGCACGGCCCGGCCTGCCCGACGACATCGCGCCGGGGCGCCGCCCCGAGCTGTGGGTCCACCTCACCGTCGAAGAGGCCTACATCCACTGCTCCAAGTACATACCGCACCTCGTACCGGGACCCCGGCCCGGCCACCGGCCCGACCGGCCGAAGGACGCCGACTACTTCACCGGCTCCCGCACGGCACCGGTCGACCCGGTGATGCACCGAGGCTGACGCGGCGCGCCCCGCACGGCGGGACGCCGGACCCGTTCCCGGGCCCGGCGCCGCGCTCAGCCGCCCACGTGGATGCCGGGGCGGCGGTGGGGGTCCGGTTCGTGGCTGCGGATGATCTCGCGGGTGACGGGTGCGGTGTCACCGCGGCCGAGGAGGAAGTACCGGACCATGTGGACGAACGGGCTGCCCTCGGCCCAGGCGAAGTAGCAGTGCGGCTGGACCTTGGTGGCGTCCCGCAGGGCCAGCAGGACGGCGGCGATGGCGTTCGGCGCCGCCGGTGCGTCCGCGCGCAGGATCCTGTAGCCGTCCACCTCGACGCCGCGGACGGTGAGGGTCTCGCTGAAGTCGGAGGGATCGACCACGTCGATTTCCAGGAACAGTACGTCGGCCTGTCCGGGGACGGGGTTGACGCCGCGCTGTTCGCGTTCCTTCGCGCTGTACTCCTCGACGTCGCCGGCCTGGCGGCGGTTGGCGATGATGTTGATGGCGTTGTCGTGGGCGAGGGTGTCGTCGATGAACCGGCGGGCGTCGCGGTCGAAGACGATGCGGTCGGCGCGCAGTTCGGTGGTGCGTGAGATGCGGGAGATCAGCGACACGATGACGATTCCGGCGATGAAGAAGGCGGAGATCACGATGCCGTCGGGCTTGTCGATGATGTTGGCGACGAGCGCGTAGAGCAGGACCGCGGTGAGCAGGGCGAAGCCGATGGTGGCCGGGCGCCGGCGGTGGCGGGCGACGGAGACGGTGACGGCGAAGGCTCCGGAGACCATCATGGCCAGGATGCCGGTGGCGTAGGCACCGGCCTGCTTGTCGACATTGGCGTCGAAGGCGATGGTGATGAGGATGCACAGGCCGGTGTAGACGATCACGACGGGGCGTACGGCGCGTCCCCACTCGGGGGCCATGCCGTAGTCCGGCAGGTAGCGGGGAACGATGTTGACCAGGCCCGCCATGGCGGAGGCACCGGCGAACCACAGGATGAGGATCGTGCTGATGTCGTAGGCGGTCCCGAACGCCTCACCGACGTGCTCGTGCGCCAGCCAGGCCAGCGCGCGGCCGTTGGCCGCCCCGCCGGGCTCGAAGGCGGCGTGCGGGATGAGGACGGTGGTGACGAAGCTCGCCGAGAGCAGGTAGACGCTCATGACGAGAGCGGCGGTGGTCAGCAGGCGGCGGGCGTTGCGGATGCGGGCGCGCAGGCGCTCCTCGGGATCCGCGCCGTCGGCGGCGATGAGCGGCATCATGCTCACGCCGGTCTCGAAGCCCGACAGGCCCAGTACGAGGAGGGGGAAGGCCAGGAGCGCGGGCCCGACCAGGTCACCGAAGCCGCCACCGCCCTCGACCAGGGCGTCCGTCCAGGCCGACCACGCGCCGGGCGTGGTGAAGACCTCGACCAGGCCGATGCCGATGACGACCGCGTTCAGTACGAGGAAGACGGCGACCAGCGGGATGGCCACGCTGACCGCTTCGCTGAACCCGAGGAGGAACACCCCGCCGAGCACCAGGAGCAGCACCACGGTGAGGGCGACCTCGTGGCCGTGGAGCACCTCGGGGAAGAAGGGGTTCTCCACCACGTGGACGGAGGCGTCGGCGGTGGAGAGGGTGATCGTGATGATCCACGAGGTGGCCACGAAGCCGAGCAGGACCAGGACGAACAGCTTGCCCCACCAGAAGGGCAGCAGGTCCTCCAGCATCGCCACCGATCCGGCGCCGTGCGGGCTTTCCTTCGCGACGCGCCGGTACATCGGCAGCATTCCCAGCAGGGTCAGCGCGACGATCAGCAGCGTCGCCAGGGGCGAGACCGCCCCCGCGGCGAGGGCCGCGATCGCGGGGACGTAGGCCAGGCTGGAGAAGTAGTCCACCCCGGTCAGGCACATCACCTTCCACCAGGCGTGCGGCTCGGCATGCCCCTCGCCGGCCCCCGGGCCCACGGGCTGCACCTGGTGGCGCAGCATCCACCGCTCCAGCCGACCGGACGGCTGGGCCCGCAGGGCCGGGCTGTCCACTTCCTCCGGCATCAACGGCTCGCTCGCTTCGTTCATGTCCCCCATCAACCCTTTCCCGCCTGCCTGACGCGTCCGCACGACGGCCCCTGGCTCAGGGCCGCGCACGATCAACGAGTATGGGGCTGGCGTTGACGGATCCTTGACAGGCCCGCACCCACCACCCTCCCCGCCGCGCGTTCCCCGTGGACCGCCCCACACCCGTAGACCCCCGCTTGGCCGCACCAAACCCACGCGAGGCGGGAGAAGTTGACGACACCCCCCGCGCACCGGCCCCCACACCCCCGCGCCCGGGAACCCGTTCCCGGATTTCCAGCGGAGCCCCGCCCCGAAAAACCTTGACGCATCCCTAACACCCGAGCGGCCCTCCGTACCACGCACTCATGGAGACGCCGGAGAACACATCCGCGGAGCGGGTGGCCCGAGGGGCGGCCGCGGGCCGTCGGGCCACGCTCACGTGGGCCAAGGGAGCCGGCATCCGTCTCGGCGTGGTCGGCATCGTGACGGGGGCACGGGCGTCGTCACGCCCGGCGCGGCGGGGCGCGTCCAGCGAGCGGTAGGGCCCCGACCACGTCTTGTGGCGGGGCCCCCGGCTTGGCCAACGGCTCAATGGCCCTGCTCGTTCATCAGGTCGATCAGGTCCTGGGCCGCGTTGGGGCCCGAGACGATGTCGGCGAGCTCGGCCCCGTCGAAGGGGGCGGGCTCGGCGCCGCGGAGGAACAGGGCCCGCTCGTACTCGGCCAGCGCGGTCTCGATGGCGTCGGGGTGGGCCACCAGGGCCTCGGCGAGTTCGGCGCCGTCGAGCATGGCGAGGTTGGCGCCTTCGCCGTTCGGGCCCGCGAGGTGGGCGGCGTCGCCGATCAGGGTCACCCCCGGCACGCGGTCCCAGCGGTGGCCGACCGGGAGCGTGTAGTGGGGACGCAGGACCGGATCGGTGTCGCCGTCGGTGATCAGGGCGGTGAGTTCCGGTGCCCAGCCGTCGAACTCCCGCGCGATCCGGGCCCGGACCGCGGCCGCGTCCGTGAAGTCGATGGCGGCGAACCAGTCCTGCGGCCTGGCCAGCGCGACGTAGGTGTGCAGCGTGTCGCCGCTCTCCCGGTGGGCGAAGATCTCCCTGCCCGGGGCGGGTGCGATCAGCATTCCGCCGCCGACCGCCTTCGCGGCGGCCGGGTGGCGGGTGTCGGCGTCGTACAGGTACGTCTCGACGAACGAGGTGCCGGTGTACTCGGGTACGGCGGCGGAGAGCAGCGGCCGGACCCGTGACCACGCGCCGTCCGCGCCGACCAGCAGGCTGGTGGCGACGGCGGCGCCGTCGGCGAACCGCACCTCGTGGCGGCCCTCGCCGAGGGAGCGGGTCCCGCTGACCTTGCGCCCCCACCGGACGGTGCCGTCAGGGAGCGAGTCGAGCAGGATCCGGCGCAGTTCACTGCGCTGGGCCTCGGGGCGTCCTCCCGTGCCGTCGTCGGCCTTGTCGAGCAGGACGGTCCCGTCCCGGTCGAGGATCCGCATCGCCTGGCGGCCCTCCAGGACGATGGCGTGGAACTCGTCCATGAGGCCGGCCGCCTCGAGGGCGAGCTGCCCGTTGTAGTCGTGGATGTCGAGCATCCCGCCCTGCGCGCGGGCCGTCGGGGAGGCCTCGGCCTCGTACACCGTGACCGGGATTCCGTGGACGTGGAGGACGCGGGCCAGCGTGAGTCCGCCGAGCCCCGCGCCGATGATCGTGACGGGCGTGTACATGGTGGCTCCTTGGGTTCGGGCCGCCCGATGGGTTCCGGCAGGCCGTTTCCCGAAAGGTGCCAGGCCCCGCGGGCGGGGCGCCGACATCCGGCCGACACCCCCCGACGGCCTCCGACAGACGACCGACACCCGTGCCGTATGCTCCGACGGCGCCTACGCCACCTACGTCTCGGACCTCGCCGTCGACGCCGCCCACCAGCGTCGGGGCGTGGCCGGGACCTGCTCGCCTCGACCCAGGCCGCCGCTCCCCAGGTGTCGGTGATCCTCCTCGCGGCTCCGGCCGCCGTGGACTACTACCCCCGCATCGGGTTCGTCCGCCACGATTCCGCCTGGACCCTCGCCGGCCCGCTGCCGGAACGCAGCGCCTGAGCCGTCAGCGGCGTCGGCGCGCGTTGAGCCGGGCGGCCTGGCGCGTCAGATGGTCGCGCTCGGCGAGGTTGGGCGCCTTGTAGGCGGCCTCGGCGTACAGCCGTGCAGCCGTCGCCAGGTCGCCGTCGCGCTCGTGGAGGTAGGCCGCCACCGCGGCGTGGCGGGGCAGGGAGGCGTCCAGCGCCGCGAGGGCCGCCAGGCCGGCGCGCGGGCCGTCCGCCTCCCCGACGGCGACCGCGCGGTTGAGCCGGACGACCGGGCTGTCCAGCAGGCGCGTGAGCTCGTCGTACCACTCGACGATCTGCACCCAGTCGGTCTCCTCGGCGGTGGGCGCGTCGGCGTGCAGTGCCGCGATGGCGGCCTGGGCCTGGAACTCGCCCAGCCGGTCGCGGGCGAGCGCCGCCTGGAGGATCGCGACGCCCTCGGCGATCGAGTCGGTGTCCCACCGGCCGCGGTCCTGCTCGGCGAGCGGTACGAGGCTGCCGTCGGGCCCGGTCCGGGCGGCGCGCCGGGCGTGGTGGAGCAGCATGAGGGCGAGCAGCCCGGCCACCTCGGGGTGGTCGATCGCGGCCGCGAGCTGCCGGGTGAGCCGGATGGCCTCGGCGGCGAGGTCGACGTCGCCGGAGTAGCCCTCGTTGAAGACGAGGTACAGCACGCGCAGCACGGTGGCGACGTCGCCGGGCCGGTCGAAGCGCACGCCGGAGACGGTGCGCTTGGCCCGGCTGATGCGCTGGGCCATGGTCGCCTCGGGCACCAGGTAGGCCTCGGCGATCTGGCGGGTGGTCAGTCCGCCGACGGCGCGCAGGGTGAGCGCGACCGCCGATGCCGGGGTCAGCGCCGGGTGGGCGCACAGGAAGTAGAGCTGCAGCGTGTCGTCCACCGCGGGCGCCGGCCCGGGCGCGGGCTCCTCCTCGACGCGGTCCTCCCGCCGGCGGCGGGTGGCATCGGCGCGCGTCGCGTCGAGGAACTTGCGCCAGGCCACGGTGACCAGCCAGCCCTTGGCGTCCCGGGGCGGGTCGGCCGCCCAGACCCGGAGCGCTTCGACGAGCGCGTCCTGGACGGCGTCCTCGGCCGCCGCGAAGTCGGCTCCGCGGCGGACGAGGATCCCGAGCACGCTCGGTGTGAGGCTCCTGAGCAGGGCCTCGTTCATCGATGGGGGCAGTCCGTGGTGGCGGGCGACGCGGCCAGGAACGGGCGCACCTCGAGCCACTCGTGGATCGGCTTCCCGCCCGCCCCGGGGGCGGCCGACAGTTCCCCGGCCAGTGCGACGGCGCGTTCGTAGCTGTCGACGTCGATGATCATCCAACCGGCGATCAGGTCCTTGGTCTCCGCGAACGGTCCGTCGGTGACCGGCGGGCGCCCTTCACCGTCGTAACGGACCCACGCCCCCTCGGGAGCGAGCGCCTGGCCGCCGACGAATTCGCCCGTCTTCTCCAGCTCGGCGGCGAAGTCGTTCATGTACCGCACGTGGGCCGTGATCTCCTCCGGCGTCCACTGGTCCATCGGTACGTCGTTGACCGGAGCCGGGGCGCCGCGGTAGTGCTTCAGCAGCAGGTACTTGGCCATCGTGGTTCTCCTCGGTGCTCGTACGACCCATTGTGGTCGCGTTCACCCCGGGGACGGACCCGGACGCGGGTTCTCGACATCCCCGGCCGATGTCCCTCGGATTCTTTTGGGGTTCCTGCCGTCCGCCCGGCTTCAGGCATCCGGGAGCGTCCGGACCGACGGCAGCCGGACCACGAGGCGCGCCCCCTGTACGGAGTCCTCCGCGGTCAGGGTCCCGCCGTGGTGCGCGGTGAGGTCGCGCGCGATGGCGAGCCCCAGCCCGGCCCCGCCGTGGTCGCGGCTGCGGGAGTCGTCCAGGCGCGTGAAGCGCTCGAAGACCCGCTCCCGGTCGCCCGCCGGGATGCCCGGCCCGTCATCGGTGACCTCCAGCACGGCGGTCCGCCCGCGGGGCCCGCCGACCGTCCGCAGGACGACGTCCACCCGCCGGTCGGCGAACCGCTGGGCGTTGTCGAGCAGATTGGTGACCACGCGCGTGAGCCACAGGTCGCTGCCCTCCACCTCGATGTCCGGGGCCAGGTCCGTCCGTACCGGGACGCGGTCCCCCAGCCGGGACTCGGTGGCGTCGCGCACCAGGGCGCTCAGGTCCAGCCGGACCGCCGGCACCGGCTGCGCCGCGTCGATGCGGGCGAGCAGCAGGAGGTCGACGGTCAGCTGCTGCAACCGCTCGGTGTCCTCGAGGGCTCCGCTGATCAACTCGGGCCACAGCTCCGGGTCCCGTACGGCCAGGGCCACCTCCAGCTGGGTGCGCAGCACGGTGATCGGGCTGCGCAGTTCGTGCGAGGCGTCGGCGATGAACTGGCGCTGGCGGGCGCCGGAGGACTCCAGCCGGTCCAGCGTGGCGTTCATGGTCTGCGCCAGCCGCGCCACCTCGTCGTGGGTGGGCGGCACCGGGACGCGGCGGTGCAGGTCGCGGTCGGTGATCTCGGCGACCTCGGCGCGGATCGCCTCGACCGGCCCGAGCGCCCGGCCGGTGACCCACCAGGTGACCAGCCCGACGGTGGCGAGGAGCAGCGGGCCCCCGATGGCGAGGGCGGCCGTGGTGGTGTCGTCGGCGGCGTCGACGTCGCGCAGGGAGGTGCCCGCGTAGACCGTGACCAGGCCCTGCGGGGTGTCCGTGGTGATCTGGACGACCCGCTGGCGGTGCTCGCCGCCGAGCGGGCGGACCTTCCAGGTGTGGGCCAGCGTGCCCGCGCGCCGCGGTGTGACGGTGCGGATCGGCGGTGTCCCGGCCAGGTTCGGGCTGGCGAGCAGAACGCGGCCGTCCGCGCTCACCACCTGGACGAAGTCGACGCCGTGGGCGGGCGGCCGTACGCGGTCCAGCTGCCCGGCGGCCGCGAGCTGCGCGACGATGACGGCCTGCTGCTCGGCATCACCCTCGGCGTTGCGCAGCAGGTTGGCGCCGAGGAGCCCGAGCAGGGTGTACGAGGCGATCGCCAGGGCCGCCGCCACGACGGCGCAGGCACCCGCGGTGGCGCGGGCCCGGACCGTGGTGGGCCACAGCCGGCGCAGGAAGCGGCGCAGGCGGGGCGGGCAGGACGGGAGGGAGCGACGGGTCGGCCGGGCCGGGTCGCGCGGGGCAGCGGGGTCAGCCACCGTCGGCCGCCAGTCGGTAACCGGCGCCGCGTACGGTCTCCAGCGCGACCCGGCCGAAAGCGGCGTCGATCTTGCGGCGCACCGCGCTGATGTGGACCTCGACCACGTTCGGGTCGCCGTCGAAGGCGCTGTCCCACACCTGCTCGAGTATCTCCCGCTTGGACACCACCTCACCGGCGCGCCGGGCCAGGTACTCCAGCACCGCGAACTCCCTCGCCGTCAGCCGGATCTCGGTACCGGCACGGGAGCAGGCGTGCCGGGCCGGGTCCAGCACCAGATCGCCGAAGGTCATGACCTCCGGTCGCCGCCGGCCCGTACGCCGCCCCAGCGCGCGGAGCCGGGCGACCAGGACGAGGTAGGAGAACGGCTTGGAGAGGAAGTCGTCGGCGCCCGTGTCCAGGGCCTCCGCCTCGTCGTACTCGCCGTCCTTCGCCGTGAGCATCAGGATGCCCGACTCGTTGCCGGCCGCGCGCAGGCGTGCGCAGACCCGGTAGCCGTTCAGGCCGGGGAGCATGATGTCGAGCACGATCAGGTCGTAGTCGTGCTCGGACGCCATCCACAGGCCCTGCGGCCCGTCGTGGGCCACGTCCACCGAGAACCCTTCGGCCTGAAGCCCCCGCTGCAGGGCCAGGGCCAGCCGCCGTTCGTCCTCCACCACCAGTACGCGCATGCCGACCAGGGTCTCAGGCCGCACGGGCGCCCAGCTGAAGAGGTCTTCAGCTGGCTTCAGGTGGGCTTCAGTAACCCCGGCGCATGCTCGGCGGCGAGCCGGGTGCAGTGCCCGGTTGCCTATGAGGAGCACCACTATGTCTGAAGCCTTCCCGCCGTCCGAGCAGCCCGAGCAGCCCGCGAGCGCCCCGGAGGACGGCGCCCGCAAGCGCAGGGGCCTGGTCCGCCTGGTACCCCGGCGCCGCGGCGCCCGCTGGGCGGCCGTCGGCGCGGCCGTGGTGCTCGTGGGCGGTGGAGCGGCCGCCGCGGCCGTCGTGGAGCACCACCACGAGCACGGGGGCAAGGAAGCGGTCTCCCGCGCCGACGCGGACCACGAGAACGGCGACGGGCGGGGCCACGACGGCCACGACGGCCACGACGGCAAGGACGAGCGCCGTGCGGGCAAGCCCGGCGAGATGCGGGGGCGCGGCGCGTCCGGCGGGCACGGCGAGGAGGCCGGGGCCGGGTACGGGCCGTGGAACGGCCGGGGTCCCCGGACGGCGCCCGCGCCGCTCCCGGCCCTGCCCCTCTCCCAGGCTGCGGACAAGGCGGCCGCGGCGGTGACCGGCGGCAAGGTCGAGAGCCTGCGCGTGGTCGGCCAGGAGGGTGGCGGCAGCTCGTGGCTGGCCGTGGTCCTCGGTCCGGACGGCGTCCGCCATGCCGTCACCCTGTCCGGCGCGGACGGTACGGTGACCGGCAACACCACCGTCGGAGCGGGCGGCCAGTAGCCGGACCGGGCCGAGCCCCGGCGGTGCAGTGGGTGAGCCGCCGGGGTACGGCGAAGGCCCCGGTCTCCTTGCGGAGGCCGGGGCCTTCATCGAGCGCTGGGCAGGCCTTGCACCTGCATCCCCCCACGGGAAGTGGGGTGCCTTTCCTTGGACCACCAACGCGAGCCCACCACCGGGAATCCCGGCCGTGAGAACAAGATCAAGCATAACGCACCGCCCAGCACGTCACGTACGGGCCGCGGCGGTGGTTTTCGGCCCGCGGCAGGTGAGGGACGTGGGGGGGCCGGGAGCCGGAGGTGACGGCCGCCCCGCCCCGCCCGAGGCCCTGCACCGCTTCCTGACCTTCTGGACCCCGCTGCACGGCGCGCTGTCCCTGGAACTCGCGGGCCACTTCGCCTCCATGGGCTTCGACCCCGCCCTGCTCTCCGCCGCCGAACCCGACGCGCCGCGGGCCCACGGCGGCTGACGCCACGGCAGGGGCCGACAGCGTTCGTCGCGACTGTGTCACCGATCTGCGACAGCGTTGTCCGGGAACGACGACACCGACGCCCCCCGGCCCGCGGTCCCCTCATAGTGATCATGCATCGCGACGCACCGCGGACCGCGGACCGCGGACCACGCACCACGGACCACGGACCACGCACCACCAAAGGGGACTCATCTCATGTCTGGCAACCGCCGTAAGGCCCTCCTCGTCACCGCCGCCGTCATGGGCGGGGCGATGCTGATGACGGCATGCCAGGACAAGGGTGCGGCTTCGGACGCCGCCCCCGGCGCCGGCGGCGCGCAGGGCTCTTCGTCCGCCCCTTCGGCCTCCGGCGCGGCCACTCCGTACGGCTCGCCGCCCGCGACGGCCAAGGCCTCCGGCACCACGGGCAAGGGGACCAAGGACGGAACCGGGAGCGGCGCCGGCGACGGGAAGTCCGTCGGGCAGGTCTGCGGCGCCAACGACCTGTCCTGGAGCACCAAGTCCGAGGCCCAGGCCGGCGGATACATCCTGGTCGTCGCGAAGGCGAAGTCCGGGATCACCTGTGTCCTGCCTGCAGCCCTTCCCACCGTGGCGTTCGGTTCGGACGGCACGCAGGCCGGTCCCGCGGAGCAGGCCGTCGGCAAGCAGATCACGCTGAGCGGGAGCACCGCCGCCTACGCGGGTGTGAACCCGAAGAGCACCAGCGCGAACGGCGGCAAGGAACTGGACAGCATCATCGTGGCCGTCGGTAACGACGACCCGAACCCGGTCTCCCTGAAGGTCGGCACGATCACTGTCGACAAGCCGATCGTCACCAACTGGCACACCTCGCCGAAGGACGCCGTCCCCTCCAAGTGAACGGGCGGTGGCCCGGGTACCTCACGCTCCCGACCCCGGTCGGCGAGCGTGCGGGCCCGTGGCGGTCTACCGGGCGGCCGCGAACTGGCAGAAACTACCCGTATGACCGCACTCACGCATGCCGCCACCACCCTGGCCCTCCTCCCCTCCCTCCTGGTCACCGCGACCGCCGCGACCACCCACGCCGCGACCGCCGACGCCGGAGGCGCAAGCAGTACCGCCGCCACGGCGGCCTGTGCCCGATCGGCGCTCGGCTACGAGGCGCACGCGCTGCCGCCGATCGCGAGCAGCGTCGTCCTCGTCACCGTCATCAACAAGACGAGTGCCGCCTGCACGATCGACCGGATCCCCACCGTGACCTTCGCCGGTCTGGACGGCTCCGCGCGGCCGGTGCCGCCCACGCAGAGCGGGCCGCAGCCGCTCGCCGCGAAGGGCAAGCTGTACGCGGCCCTGCGCACCGACGACCGGAGCGGCTCCGCCCGTTACGTGCCGAGCCTGGCCGTCAGCGCCAACCCCGGCCATCCGGGCACCACGTTCACCGCTCGGCAGCTCGGGGCCCCGGCGCCCGGGATCGCGGTGAACGACCCGATCACCACGCTGTGGAAGAAGACGGTGGACGAGGCGGTCGGCGCGCTCCCGAAGAACGCCGCCTGACCGCCCGGCGGGCCGTCAGAACCAGTGCAGGCAGTGCGGTGAGCGCTCGGCCGGTCGTACCCGAGCTCCGGCTGCTGGCCGGCGTACCGTCACACGCGTGACCGAGGAGGACTTCTGATGCGCAGGGTGACCTATTCGATGGGCGTCTCGCTCGACGGTTACATCGTCGGCCCGGACGGCGGCTTCAACTGGACCGCGCCGGACGAGGAGGTCCTGCGCTTCGTCACCGACGAGTTCCGAGGGGTCGGCGTCCACCTGTTGGGGCGACGGCTGTACGAGACGATGCTGTACTGGGAGACCGCCGACCAGGACCCCTCGCTCGACGACGCGATGCGTGAGTGGGCCGCGCTCTGGAAGCCCCTCCCGAAGGTGGTGTTCTCCACCACTCTGTCGGAGGTGCGGGGCCGTGCCCGCCTGGCCTCGGGCGGCCTCGCGGAGGAGATCGAGCGGTTGCGGGCGGAGCCGGGTGCGGGCGACATCGCGATCGGCGGCGCGACCCTCGCCGCCGAGGCGGCGGAATTGGGGCTGATCGACGAGTACCGGGCCAGGGTCTACCCGGTACTCGTCGGTGGTGGCGTTCCGTTCTTCCCCCGGCGCGAGCGCCGGGTGGATCTCGAACTCGTCGAGACCCGCACCTTCGCTTCGAGCGTCGTCTGCCTTCGCTACCGCGTGACGCGCCGGGCCTAGGGCCGACCGGTCCGTCAGGAGGACTGGTCGGTCAGGATCGCCGGGTCGGAGAGGCCCGCCGCGCCGGTCTCGACCTTGCCCGCGAAGCGGCGGGCGAAGTCCGCGGTACCGGACGCGGTGACCGTGACGTCGTACCAGCGGCGGCTGTTCTTCAGCGGGACGCTGTGCGTCACGGTCGCCCCCTTGGCGACCGTGAGGCGCTTCGGGCCGCCGCCGTAGGCGTTGGTGACCGTGAGGGTCGCGGTCGAGGCGCCCGCGTTGGTGAGGGTGAGGTCCAGGTTGCCGGTCGTGGCGTTGTGGCGGGCCGTGACCTCGGGGCCGGCGGTGGTGCCGGGGTTGCGGAAGCCGCGCAGGAAGCCGTTGGGGCCGTGCACGGTCAGGTCGGTGACACCGGCCGAGTAGGTGGTGTTCCAGGTGTCCGCGATGGACTTGCCCGCCTCGGTGGTGTAGGTCCAGGGGGCGTCGGTCCGGTTGCCGGAGGTGACGTAGAACTGCGCGCCCAGGTCCTGGCCGCCGCTGAACGTCAGCCGGAACTTGCCCTCGCCGGTGAGCGCCGCGCCGTCGACATACGGGGCGTACTTCAGCGGGCGCGTCGGGCACGCCCCCTTCTCCTGGCGCGGCATGGCCGCGACGGCCGGCGGGGTGGCCAGGAAGTCGGGGTGCCGGTCGCGGTCCTGCGGCTGCCAGTGGCCGGTGTCGGGGAGCCGGGCCGTACCGGTGTCCTTGCGGGCGAAGTCGAAGGCGGAGGTCAGGTCACCGCAGACGGCGCGGCGCCAGGGCGAGATGTTGGGCTCGCGCACGCCGAAGCGCTTCTCCATGAAGCGGATGACGGAGGTGTGGTCGAAGGTCTCCGAGCAGGAGTAGCCGCCGGTGCTCCAGGGCGAGAGGACGAGCATCGGGACGCGCGGACCGAGCCCGTAGGGTCCGGCGACGTAACCGCTCTTGCCGGGGAAGACGTCGAGTTCGGTCGGCACCGTCGACAGGCCCTGGTTTGCGTTCGCGGGGGCGTACGGCGGCACGACGTGGTCGAAGAAGCCGTCGTTCTCGTCGTAGGTGATGAACAGCGCGGTACGGGCCCAGACGTCCGGGTTGGAGGTGAGCGCGTCCAGGACCTGCGCGATGTACCAGGCGCCGTAGTTGGAGGGCCAGTTGGCGTGCTCGCTGAAGGCCTCGGGGGCGGCGATCCAGGAGATCTGGGGCAGGGTGCCCGCGGTGACGTCGGCGCGCAGCCGGTCGAAGTAGCCCTCCCCGGTCCGGGCGTCGGTGCCGGTGCGGGCCTTGTCGTGGAGCGGCTCGCCGGGCTGGGCACCCCGGTAGTTGTTGAAGTAGAGGAGCGAGTTGTCGCCGTAGTTGCCCCGGTAGGCGTCGTTGATCCAGCCCCAGGATCCGGCGGCGTCGAGCCCGTTGCCGATGTCCTGGTAGACCTTCCAGGAGATCCCGGCCGCCTCCAGGCGCTCGGGGTACGTGGTCCAGCCGTACCCGGCCTCGGCGTTGTTGAGGACCGGACCGCCGCCCTTGCCGTCGTTGCCGGTGTGGCCCGACCAGAGGTAGTAGCGGTTGGGGTCGGTCGAGCCGATGAACGAGCAGTGGTAGGCGTCGCAGAGGGTGAAGGCGTCGGCCAGGGCGTAGTGGAACGGGATGTCGTCGCGCGTCAGGTGGGCCATGGTGGCCGGCGTCTTGGCGGGCACCCAGTTGTCGTACTTGCCCTTGTTGAACGCGCTCTGGCCGCCCGCCCAGTCGTGGTTGAGGCCCTGGAGGAACTCCATGCCGAGGTCGTCGGACGGCGGCCGGAAGGGCAGCGTCTCCTTGCCCGCGTTGTCGGTCTGGTGCCAGACGGACTTCCCGCTGGGCAGGGTCACCGGGCGGGGGTCACCGAAACCGCGGATGCCGCGCAGCGCGCCGAAGTAGTGGTCGAAGGAACGATTCTCCTGCATCAGGACCACGATGTGCTCGACATCGGCGATGGTTCCGGTCGTCCCCTGCGCGGGGATGGCCGCGGCGCGCGCGATGCTCTCGTTGAGCAGAGTCAGGGCGGCGGCGCCACCGGTGAGCTGGAGGAAGCGGCGGCGGTTCAGTTCTGCCATGGCTGGGAGGACCTCTGCTTTGATCGAGAAGTGGTGGAGCGCCCCCAGGACATCGTGCGCGGGGTACCGGAGAGGGAGCCTGACGTGACGGCGACGGATACGCCAGGCGAACGTCAGTCGGATTGCAGAGGAGTTCGGCCATTCCGGCGGGGGCGATGTGGGCGCCGCTGCCCGACTCCGTGGGGCGGCGGAGAGCCGCTCCGCCGGTCAGCCGCGGCGGAACAGGTCCGTGTCCGCGGAGCGGTGCCGGCCCCTTGACCCCGCTGCGGGTCTACCGGCGCCGGGCACTTCCCGCCCCTCCCGCAGCCACTGCCGCTCGATGGCGTCGTAGATCGGCGAATCCGAAGCCCGCCCGTCACCTGCCCCCGGTTCGACGGCGCTCGGGTCGACGGCGCTCGGGTCGACGGCCGGCTCGACGGCCCCCGACTCGAAGACTCTTGGCTCGACGGATCTCGGCGCTGGAACGGTTCTGTGGTCCATGACCAGCCCAACGACCCGCCACCGGACGCCGTGGCGGGCCGTGACCCATCCGTCACCACTCGGGCAATTGCCAACGTTTCCGTTGCTCTAGGCAGCGAATCTGGCCAAAGGACTTCCAGCAGGATGCGACATGTGAAATTTTACATGTCACATGCCAACCCGCATGCCAATTGCCCGTGTCCCCAGCACGCGGCCACAACGGCCCCGGAGGCCCCCGCAGATGCATCCCTTCCGGATATCGAAGGCCAACGCGCGCAGGCTTCCTGCGCTCGGCGCAGCACTGTTCATCACGCTCGGCCTGTTCACGCCCCCGAGCCATGCCGCCGCCGTCGGCGCCACGGCCCCGGCCGGGGCGAACCCGAGGGGAACCGCGGCATCGGCGCCCCGGTCGATCCCGGTCCCCAAGTCGCCGCCTGCGGTGAGCAGCGGCTCCCGCTTCCGGATCTCCGCGCAGGACGGCGCCGAGGAGTCCGCCCCGCAACCGGCACCGGCCGTCAAGCCCACCGCGGACAGCAAGCCCGCCAAGGACGGCAACCGGTCCTCGGCCGCCGCCGGGGACCAGTGCGGCGACCTCTCCGGCGTGATCAACGCCACGGGCGGCGCACTCGTCGAACAGCTCAAGGCCCTCCCCCGGATCACCTGTACCTACCCGCTGTTCAACCTCACCGGCGAGGACGCGCACAAGGCCTTCCGTGAGACCCAGATGGTGACCGTCGCCAACGCACTGCGCGACGCCTCCGCCACCTACGCGGGCAACAACAGCGCCGCCATCGGCCAGCTGGTGCTGTTCCTGCGCGCCGGCTACTACGTGCAGGACAACCACGGGGACGTCGTCGGCGACTACGGCACCGCCCTGGGCAGCGCGGCGCGCGGCGCGCTGGACGCCTTCTTCGCCTCCCCGCACGGCAAGGACGTCACCGACGCCAACGGCGAGATCTTCAACGAGGTCGTCACCTTGATCGACAGCACCCACGAGGCGGGCCGGTACGCCGGCGTCGTCAAGTGGATGCTCGGCAGCTACGACGGCACCTGGCCCGGCCAGATGAACCTCGCCATGCAGCACGTCGAGTGGGTCGTCGAGAACGGCTTCAAGGCGAAGAACGACGAGCGCGGCTGGCGGGCCGCCCTCAAGGCGGACCCCGCCATCCTCGACACCTGGGCCGGCTTCATCACGCGCAACGGCGCGCAGCTGAACCGCCTGGACGTCGTCAGCAACGTCGGCCGCTTCCTCGGCTACGCCCTCGACGTCCCCGAGCTCAAGGACCGGGTCCGGCCGCTGCTGAAGGACCTGATCAACCGCTACCCGAACGTCGGCCCCACCGCGCCGATCACCATGAACCTGGGCTGGTACACGCGCCAGTACGACAGGAACAACTGCGCGGCCTACGCCATCTGTGACCTGGGCGACCGCGTGCTCCCGGCGATCCTGCCGATCCAGCACACGTGCACCCCGGGCCTGAAGATCCGCGCCCAGGACATGTCCCCCGGCCAGCTGGCCGGCACCTGTACCAGCCTCGTCGGCGAGGACGCCTACTTCCACCGGGTCATCGGCGACAAGGGCGCGATCCCCGGTGACGTGAACTCCAACCTCGAGGTCGTGGTCTTCGACGACTACACCCAGTACTCGCTGTACGCCTGGGCCATCTACAACATCGACGTCGACAACGGCGGCATGTACGAGGAGGGCAACCCGGCGGCCCCCGGCAACCAGGCCCGCTTCATCGCCCACGAGGCCGACTGGCTGCGCCCGGACTTCCAGATCTGGAACCTCAACCACGAGTACACCCACTACCTCGACGGCCGCTACGACATGGCCGGTGACTTCGAGGCGGGCATGACCACGCCGACCATCTGGTGGGTCGAGGGCATCGCCGAGAACATCTCGTACGGCTACCGGGGCCAGCGCAACGCCGACGCGATCAGCGAGGCCGCCAAGAAGACCTACAAGCTCAGCGACCTGTTCGACACCGTCTACAACCAGGCCGAGGACCCGGCCGTCAACTCGAACCGGATCTACCGCTGGGGCTTCCTCGCGGTGCGCTACATGCTCCAGGCCCACCCCGCCGACGTGGAGACCGTACTCGGCAAGTACCGCACCGGTGACTGGCACGGTGCCCGCACCTTCCTGAAGCAGACCATCGGCACCGGCTACGACGCCGACTTCGCCACCTGGCTGACGACCACCTGCGCGACGAACGACTGCGGCCCCCTGCCGGAGGCCTCGTCCACCCCGCTCTGCACGATCAGCGACCCCCGCCAGTTCGACAAGAACTGCCGCCGGGACAACCTGGCCGCCGCCACCGGCAACTACAGCTACCACTTCGTGTACCTGCCGGCCGGCGTCAAGCAGCTGACCATCACCAGCAGCGGCGGCGCCGGTAACGCCGACCTGTACTACAGCGGCAGCGGCTGGGCCACCACCGGCAGCTACCAGGCGAAGTCCACCAACGCGGGCAACGGCGAGTCCCTGACGATCGACAACCCGCCGTCCGGCTGGGTCTACTTCAGCCTCGCCGCCGCGCAGGACTTCAGCGGGGTGAGCGTCTCCACGCAGGCGAAGTGAGCCCGTCCGCGCCTCGGCCGCTGCCCGCCTTCACTTCGGTGGAGTGGTGTTTCAGCGGAATGCGGCGAGGTTGCGCTCGACCCAGCTGGTGAAGGGGCGCGGGGCGCGGCCGAGGACGCGTTCCACGTCCGGGCTGATCCGCAGTTCGGCGGGGTTCGGGGCGGCGATGATGTCCAGGGTGTCGTCGGCGAGCTCCGCCGGCACGAACCGGGTCATCGCCGCCCTGGCCTCGTCGCGGGTGAGTTCGTGGAACCGTACCGGCGAGCCGAGCGCGGCGGCGATCGCCGCCGTCTGCTGACGCGGCGTGATCACTTCCGGCCCGGTGAGCTCGAAGACCCCGCCGGAGTGCCGGTCGTCCAGCAGGCAGGCCGCCGCGACGTCGGCGATGTCGGCCGGGTCGACGACCGGAACCCCGACATCGCCGAAGGGCGCGGCGACCGTCCCTCGCGTACGGACGGACTCCGCCCAGGCCAAGGCGTTGGAGGCGAAGCCGCCCGGCCGCAGGACCGCCCAGTCCAGGCCGGAATCGCTCAACGCGTCCTCCACCGCGCGCATCGTGACCCGCGAGGGGCCGAGCGGCCTGGTCGCCACGCCCTGCGAGGACAGCAGGACGATCCGGCGGACCCCGCTGGCCGCGGCCAGATCGATGAGTTCGGCCGGCCTGGCCTCGGGGGCGTGCAGGACCCCGGACAACAGGAGGAACAGCGCCTTCGCCCCGTCCAACGCGGGCTCGAGGCCCGCCGGTTCGGCCAAGTCGGCCGCGAGGTGCCGCACCCCGTCCGGCACCGCCGCCGCGTGCCGCGACACCGCCGTCACCTGCTCGCCCGCCTCGGCCAGGGCCTGCGTCAAAGGCCGTCCCACATTTCCGGTAGCCCCGGTCACCACGATCATGTTCGGCTCCTCGTTCGGTGTGCACTGAGGCGATTGACGCTAGGAGCCGGACTTACTTTTGGTAAGGACATACCCAGAGGTAAGCTCCGCACATGAATGAAGGCGCGCAGCTGGCACGGCCCGAGGCAGACCAGGGTTATGACGTGTTTCACACCGACTGCCCCGCGCGCGACGTGGTCGACCACGTGACGAGCAGGTGGGGCGTGTGGGTGCTGATCGCCTTGCGGAGCAACGACCTTCGGTTCTACGAACTGCGCGACAGCATCCGGGGCGTCAGCGAGAAGATGCTCGCGCAGACCCTGCGGGCGCTGGTCCAGGACGGCCTGGTCTGGCGAAAGGTCGAGCCGACGACCCCGCCCCAAGTCACTTACGGGCTGACCGAATTCGGCCAGGAAGTCGGCGAACCGCTGACGGACCTGTTCGACCGGATCACCCAGCGCGTGGCCCCGCGCGCGGCGGGGTAGCGCGGTAGCGGCGCGGTCTACGTTCCTCGCCGTCCCGGGTCGTGGCGGGCTGTCCCGATTCGTGGGCGGCTGTCAGTGGGGGCTGGCAGGATCGCCGCCATGTCTGATCCCACCGTTGCCATCACCGCGTACTGGGACGCCGCCGCGCCGACGTTCGACGACGAGCCGGACCACGGTCTGCGCCGCGCGGACACCCGTGCCGCCTGGGCCCGGGTGTTGAGTTCCTGGGTCTCCGCCGGGCCGTCCGGTGTGCTCGATGTGCTCGATGTGCTCGATGTCGGCTGCGGTACCGGTTCGCTGTCCCTGCTGCTGGCCGAGGCCGGGCACCGCGTCACCGGCGTGGACCTCGCACCCCGGATGGTGGAGCGGGCCGAGGCCAAGCTGGCGGCCGCGGGCCGCTCGGGCCGGTTCCTCGTCGGTGACGCGGCCGTTCCGCCGACCGGATCGGAGCGGTATGACGTCCTGCTGTCCCGGCATCTGCTGTGGACCCTGCCGGACCCCGACGCCGCGCTGCGCGCATGGGTCGCCCGGCTGCGGCCCGGTGGCCGGTTGGTGCTGGTCGAGGGGCGGTGGCGGGAAGCCGGACAGAGCGGCGCGCCCTATGTCGCCGGAGCCGCATCGCTCCCCTGGTACGGCGGCGTCACCGCCGCGGATCTGGCCGCCGCCGTCCGCCCTCTGGTCGCCGACCTCCGCATCGAGCCGCTCAGCGGTGACCCTGAGCTGTGGGGCGGCCCTGTCTCGGACGAGCGGTACGCGCTCATCGCCCGTATCTGATGCTCCCCAGGGATCAGGACCGGCCCTCGTCGGTCAGCGAAGGCATCGCGCGTGGGCGCAGGACCATGAGCGAGTCTTCCGAGGTCGCCACCATGGCGAAGGGGAATCGGTCGAGCTCAAGGCAGAGCGCGACGTCATCAGGGTGCACTCCCTGGCGGACACGCTCCGTCAATTCGGCGGCGGCGCGCGACTCGGCGGCGCGGCGGAGGAACTCGGCGGCATCCGTCCCGGCGTCGGACCCGGCCTCGTCGGCCTCGGCCCGGGTGACCCTCCGAGCGATGTACTGGGCGCACGCCAGATCTTCATCGGCCCGCCCGTCCTCGCCGGTGACCACGAACGTGACGCTGTCACCCGTGTGCGCCCGCAGGAGCTGAGCCGTTGCCTCCGCCACCACGAAGCTCGCGCACAGCACGAGTGGCGCCTCCTTGACCGCGAGGGCCCGACCACCCGGTTCGGGCCGCTTCGTCCGCTCCTAGTCGCCGTTGTTACCGCTCCCGTGCAGGCCCTTGCGCCGGTTCTTCTGGGCCCGGCGCACCAGTTCACCGGCGGCGAGCGTCACGGTCGCCACGCCGCGGACCCAGCGGGGCCCGCCCCGCGCCGCCCAGATCACGCACACGCACCCGCCGACGGCGAGCGCCAGGATGCCGAGCAGCACCAGAGCGACCATGTTCTCCACCTCTGCGTTCATTCGGACGGCTCCGCTGATCTTCGCAGGCCGGAAAGGCCCCCTCCCGCCCGCCCCCGCCGGAGCGCCGGGCGGAACACCGGGCGGAGCACCCGGCGGCTCAGCCGTTCAGCGATGCCATGAGTTCGGGCGCGTACCGGTCCCCCGAGATCACGCCGTGCGGCGCTACGGCGTCGATGGAGGCCAGGTCCGCGTCGGTGAGCGTGACCGCGGTCGCGGCGACGTTCTCCTCCAGGTAGCGGCGGCGCTTGGTCCCGGGGATCGGCACGGCGCCCCTCCGCAGGGTCCAGGCCAGCGCGAGCTGCGAGGGCGTGACCCCCTTCTCCGCGGCGAGGTGGCGGACCCGGTCGACGACGGCCAGGTTGCGGTCGAAGTTCTCACCCTGGAAGCGGGGGTCCGTACGCCGGAAGTCGTCGGCGGCGAAGCCCTCGGGGCTGGTGATGGCGCCGGAGAGGAAGCCGCGCCCGAGCGGGGAGTAGGCGACGAGCCCGATGCCCAGCTCGCGCAGGGTGTCGAGGACGCCGTCGTGCTCGATCCCGCGCTCGAAGAGGCTGTACTCGGTCTGTACGGCGGCCAGCGGGTGGACGGCGTGGGCGCGGGCGATGGTGGACGCCGAGGCCTCGCAGATGCCGATGTGACCGACCTTGCCGGCGGCGACCAGCTCGGCCATCGCGCCGACGCTCTCCTCGATCGGCACGTTCGGGTCGACGCGGTGGAGGTAGTACAGGTCGATGTGGTCGGTGCCGAGGTGGCGCAGCGAGCGGTCCGCGGAGCGTCGGATGTACTCGGGGCTGCCGTTCTGGCCCCGGAGCTCGCCGCCGTCCGTGAACTCGACGCCGGTCTTCGTGGCGACGACGGCGGCGTCGCGGCGGCCGGTGAGGGCCTTGCCGAGCAGCTGCTCGTTGCGGAAGGGGCCGTAGCCCTCGGCGGTGTCGAGCAGGGTCACGCCCAGCTCGAGGGCGCGGTCGATGGTGGCGAGGGACTCGGTCTCGTCGGTGGCTCCGTAGTGGGCGCTCATGCCCATGAGGCCGAGGCCCTCGGCGCCGACCTTCAGTCCCTGGCTGCCCAGTGCGCGGATCTCCATGGTGTCCTCCGTGAGGTGGTTCGGGGTGGGGTGGTGGTGCGGCGGGTCAGTAAGTAACTAACCGGATAGTTCGAGTGTGCGGGAAGGTCGCGACAGATGTCAATAACTAGATAGTTACTTGCTAGGCTGCCTGCCATGGCACGGGATTCCAGCGCAACGAAGGCACGGCTGCTCGACGCGGCGTTCTCCGAGTTCGCCGCGCACGGCATCGCCGGGGCGCGGGTCGACCGCATCGCGGAAGCCGCCCAGGCGAACAAGCGGCTCATCTACGTCTACTACGGCAACAAGGAACAGCTGTTCGACACCGTGCTCCAGCGGGCGCTGGAAACGGGCTCGGAATCGGTTCCCTTCGACGCCCAGGACCTGCCCGGTTACGTGGGGGCGGTCTTCGACCACCTGGTGGCGCGGCCGGACCTGATGCGGCTGGTGCAGTGGAAGCAGCTGGAGCGGCCGGGCATCACCGACGCCGAGGCGGAGTCCTACCGGGGCAAGATCGCGGCGGTGGAGGCGGCACAGCGGGCGGGAGTCATCGACCCGGGGCTCGATCCCGAGGACCTGCTCACGCTCGCGATGGGCCTGGCGCAGGCATGGAGCGGCGCGGCGGCGGACGCCGCGGGCTCCGCGTGGCCCCCGGCCCGGGTCGCCCGCCACCGCGAGACGGTGGTCGAAGCCGTCCGCCGCCTGGTCCGCCCGGCAGAGAAGGCCTAGGCGTGGCCTAGGCGTGGCCTAGGCGGACGTTTCCAGGCGTGACCGCAGCCGTCCCTCGGGGGGACGGGACCGACGCGGCGTCGCAGGACATGACGATCACGAGCCGGCCCAGAACGATGCCTTCGGGCCGCTGCGTGAAGGACCATCGCCGTCCCGCGCGCAGCAGGGTGTCGGCGACGTACGTGCTGCCGCTCACCGGGAGCAACAGCTCCACAGGCAGAGCGCCTTGCTCCGCAACGACGTGCAACCAGGGCACGGTGTGCACCGCCGCCCTCCCTCCGAGAAGCGTGTACTGGACGGGCCCGGGCGCCCCGAGAACGCTGGGGGCCGCCGAGCGGCAGCACGCTACCTGAGCTGCCACAGGCCCTCGTCGACGCGGAGGTCGGGCAGGCCGGGCACCGGCGCGGTGGCCGCGTGGAGCACGTACCGGTCGTCTTCCTCGTCCATCGCCACGCGAAGGCGCTGGCCGTCCGCCAGGATCAGCGCCCACAGTCCCGGGGGCTCGGTGTCCCCGTAGAGCACGTACGCATCGAAGCGGGCGGCGAACCGCTCGGCGAACTCCCGGCGACCGACCCGGTCGGCCAACCGTCCCTCGATGCCGGCGTCGAGGCCCATGGCGAAGTGGCCGGACGCCTGCCGGTAGGTGCAGAACACGGAGAACGCCATGTCCTGCGGGCTGTCCCGCAACTCGTCGGCGACCCTGTCCTCGTGGCCCACGAACAGTCGCTGCTCGGCGGTCCCGAAACAGTCCAGCAGGAACGCGCGCAGCTCACTCCCTGAAACCGCACGGGACGAGAGGCAGTCGTAGCCCGTGGCCTCGGTTTCCGTCATGACGTCACCCTACGCAGGCGGAACGCCGAGCCGTCGCGTGAGGGCGGCGCCGTTCAGGTCCGGGGCTTGGTGACCGCGCGCATCCCGTAGTCCAGCTCGGTCCCGTCGACGAGCAGCGCCTCGACCGCTCCGGTGGCGGGGTCGATGTCCGCTTCCATCCCGTCCCCGGTGTAGCGCGGATACCCCGAAGCTCCGGTCTGGCCCGTCGCCTCGACCACGGCCGAGCGCAGGGCGCCTGCGGCGGGAGAGCCGTCGCCGCCCTTCTCGACGTGCTCGGGCACCAGGAAGATCTCGAAGCGCTGCGGTTCGCTCATGTCCCGACGCTAACAGCGGGCGGGCGGCCTTCCCCGTAGGCCCGGCCCGAGTCGAGGAGTACCCGGCCGAAGACACCGGGGCCGAGGAGCCGCGGGAGGCCGGCGGCCCGGTCGCGGGTCAGGCCTTGAGCATCCGCCCCGATACCGCGAGGGTGACGCGACGCGGCGACAGGGTGGCGGCGAGCGTGGAGAGGCGGTTGGCGAGGCCGGCGACGATGCTGGGCGGGGTCTTGCCGCGTTCCAGCGCACGGCGCGTGGCGGTCACGACCTGCTCCGGGGTGGCCATCCGGCCGACGGCCGCGTCGTGGCTGCCGACGACGTCGAAGAACTCGGTGCCGACCGGGCCCGGGGACACGGCGAGCACGCGCAGGGTGGAGGCGCGGGTCTCGTAGCCGACGGCTTCGGTGAAGCTGAGGACGAAGGCCTTGGTGGCGCCGTAGACCGCCATCGCGGGGGTCGGCTGGTAGGCCGCGGCGCTCGCGACGGTGACCAGGGCGCCCCGGCCGTCGGCCGCCAGGTCGGGCAGGAGCGCCCGGGTGAGTTCGGCGACGGCCACGACGTTCAGCTGGATCATCTCGTTGATCTGCGACGCGTCCTGCTGGACGAAGGCGCCGTGGCTGCCGAAGCCCGCGTTGTTGATGAGGGTGTGGACCTGGATCCCCTCGGCGTCGAGTTCCGCGCGCAGCGCGGCCGCGGCTCCCGGCCGGGCGAGGTCCGCGGCGATCGCCCGGGCCTTGACGCCGTAACGTTTCTCCAGACCCGCCGCGAGCTCTTCGAGCCGGTCGAGGCGCCGGGCGACGAGCACGACGTCCGCCCCGCGCTCGGCCCACTGGCGGGCGAACTCGACACCGAGCCCGGCGCTCGCCCCGGTGATCAGGGCCACGGTCCCCTGGTATGTCATAGGCATGGTCGTCTGCTCCACTCTCACGTGTCCGCTGACGATTGAATGTAGGCGGTGTCACCATTGTAGTCAATGACAACATCAGGAAGGGGAGGGGCCTTGACCGAGGGCACCTACCACCACGGCAACCTCAGGGCCGCACTGCTGGAGCGCGCCGAGGCCGTCCTCGCCGAGTCGGGAGTGGACGGCTTGTCCCTCCGGGCCCTGGCCCGGGATCTCGGTGTGAGCCATGCGGCGCCGTCCCGGCATTTCCGTGACCGGCAGGCGTTGCTGGACGCCCTCGCCGTCAGCGGCTTCACCCGTCTGAACGAGCTTCTGCGGACCGCTGCGCAGGCCCCCGGCTCCGTCTCGGCACGCCTGGCCGGCCTGGGACGGGCCTATGTGGACTTCGCCGTCACGCACGCGGCCCTGCTGAACCTGATGTTCACGGCCAAACACTGCGACGACTCGACCCCGGAGCTCCGGGAGCTCGGGCACCGAAGCCTCGACACCACCGCCGAGCTCATCGCGCAGGGGCAGCGCGAGGGCTCCGTACGCGCGGGCGACCCGGCCCGCCTCGCCCAGGTCGCCTTCTCGACCCTGCACGGCCTGGCGACGCTGGCCCTCGGGTCCCTCCTCGACGACACACCCCTGCCGGAAGCGACCGAACTCGCCATCGACGTGCTCCTGACCGGCCTCGGGCCCGGCCGGTGACGCGGACCGACCGCGCTGGCCGATGACGCCGCATGACGCCGCATGACGCCGTACGACGCCGGACGCACCCCTCGCCCCGTCCCGGCCGGCTGCCGGGGCGGAGCGAGGGGTGCGTACGAGGCCGGGCTCAGCGGGAGCTTGCGAGCCGGCGGCGGCGGAGTACGGCGGCTCCGCCCGCGAGGGCGAGTGCCGTGCCGGAACCGCCGGCGATCAGCAGGGTGGAGGACGGGGCGTCGTCCGCCGCGGGCCGGAGGCCGTAGCCGCTGGAGTAGCCCTTGGTGGCGTACTCCGAGCCGGGGAGCTTGTCGGCGTAGCGTGCCTTGACCAGTTTCTGGTAGTCGCTGAGCGACACCGACGCCTGGCCGCCCAGTCCTTGCCGTGCCTGGTCGTTGAGCGGCTCGACGGTGGTGAGTTTGAGTTGGTACCAGCCGCGGATCTGCGGCTCGGTGAAGACCAGCGTGCCCACGGTGGCCTTACTGGCGTACGCGGCGTCGCTGTCGCCGTCGCGTACGGCCGCCAGGTGCCAGCCGCCGCCCTGGGTGGGGGCGAGCATGACGGTGGCGTTGCGGCCGTTGACGGTGGCGCTCAGCGAGGAGACCAACTGCGTCAGCTTGACCGCCTCGGTGGGCAGCGGCGGGGCGGTGCCGGCGACGAACCCGGGGGTGATCTCGTTCCGCGCCACCGGGTCCTTGATCGTGAAGGCCGGGAGGCCCTGGCACGGCTCGGCCGGCTCGGGAAGCGTCTCCACCGGGCCGCTGGCGCTGCCGGTGGGCACCGGAGTACGCAGGAAACGGCAGACGGTGTTGAGGACCTCGGTGGACTTCACCGCGTTGAGGGCGGCCTGGTAGTCGGGGATGTCGGCCGGGAGGGGGTCCTTGGCCGGGGCCGCGTGCGCCGGACCGACGACGGACAGCAGCGCGGACGCGCACGCCGCGACGACGATGAACAGCCGGGACGGACGGGATGGGCGGGACGGACGGGATAGGCGGGAGGCGGCCCGGCTGCGACCACGGACGTTGCCGGTGCTGCTGGCGCTGCCGGTGCTGCCGGTGCTGCTGATGCCACTGGTGTCGCGCATGTCGCCTGCCTTAGCGGGAGATGCCGATGCGGGAGTGGGTCCACTTGGACGAGCTGTTGCTCACGTAGTCGCCGTAGTTCCACCACGTGTACGTGGTCGTGTCCGGCCACGGGTCGGCCACGGCGATCGTGCTCTTCGACGTGTCGAAGCCGTACACCACGTTCATGTGGCCGCCGCCGGACGTCCAGCCGATGCGGGCACCGATCGGCCGGGCCGCCTTGACGTCGGTGTAGACCTGGTTGAACGTGGCCGCGCTGCTCAGGCCCGAGCCGGAGTGGGCCATGCCGAGGCTGGTCCAGCCCCTGGCCATGTCGTCGAGCGTGGCGGGCTGGTTGTTGCAGCCGTAGGCGGGCTGGGCCCGGCTGCAGAAGTCGGTCTGTGTGGAGCCGAAGCCCTGGAACTTGGCGATGGTCAGCCCGGAGGCGACCCAGCACCACTGGCTCTTCTCCTGCTTCAGCATGGTGATGTTGTCCTGACCGGCTTCCGCGTGAGCCGTGCCTCCCGCGGAAGCGAGCGATCCCAAGGCGGCCAGCGCGATCGCCGACGCCGTGGTGCCGTACCTGAACCTGCCCATTTTCCTGCCTTCCCCTGACGGGTTGAACGAGATGAACGGGGCAATCGGGCAGGAATATGACAGCGCATCATGCCAAGGTCACAAAGGGGTCCAGCGCGAAGTTGACCCTTACTGATGATTCGTCAGGTAATCATCACGCAGGGAGACGGGGGGCGGCGGGCGCGCGACGCGGCTCGCGCGCACTCATCGTGAGGCGCCGCTCGATCACGCGCTGTCGGGCATCGGTGAACCACGCGGACCGCTGGAGTTCCGTACCGGGCCACTGCATGTCGTACCCGGCAGGCGTCCCGTCCGGCGACGGGACGTCATCGCCGTCCAGGAACGGCGCCCGCGCGGTACGTACGGCCTCCGCCACCGCCGGGTCGGCCAGCTGGACCGGCCCGCCGAACGAGGCGAACACCCCGCCCGGCTCCAACAGCGCGGCCATGCGCGCCCACCGCCCCTCCGGCTCCGTCCAGTGCAGCGCCGCTGCCGCGTAGACCAGCTCGTACGTCTCCCCCGGCCCGAGGTCCTCGAACGCGGCGCGCACCACCCTGACCTCGGCGGGCACGTGCCTGCGCAGCTCGGCGAGCATCGCCCCGTCGGGGTCGGTCGCGGTGACCGCGACCCCTCGCCGGGCGAACAGACGGGTCGCCTTGCCCGTCCCGGCCCCGATCTCGAGGGCCGTCCGCACCGGATGCCCCGCATACGCGACCACCGTGTCGAAGAGCTCCACGGGGTACCCCGGCCGGAATCGTTCGTACGCTTGCGCCACCGCTCCGAAACTCAACGCGCGCCCGGACATGCCGGGTATCGTCACACGAGCCGCGCCATCGGTGCCCGGCATTTCCTCACGCGCGCCGCTCGCGGAGGTACGCCTCCAGCTGCGCCGCCCCGGCCAGCATGGCCCGCCCGCGGGCGGACAGCCGACCCCTCCAGTCGCTCAACGCGGCCTCCAGCGGCTCCAGCCCCCCGGCCGCCCGCACCTGGTCGATCAGCGGGGCGATCTGCTCCAACAGATAGCCCCCGCGCCTGAGTTGGTGGGCCAGCCGGGCGTCCCTCAGGTCGGCCTCGCCGTAGACGCGGTACCCCGTCTTCGGGTCGCGGCGCGGGCGCACCAGCCCGGCGCGTTCCCATGCGCGCAGCGTCGCCGGACGGATGCCGAGCTGGACCGCCAGCGGCCCGATGAACGTGCCGTCGGGCCCCGACACCGCGCTCGGACCGGCCCCCGCACGCGGCTCGGGACCCGTGGTCGGCTCGAGGTCGCGGAGGGCTCTCTCCACGGCCTGGAGCGTCCGCCGGTCCTCGAGCAGTTGGCCGTGGCTCTCGTCGATGAGCCGGAACGCCGCGTCGGCCTCGCCCCGGTTGACCGCCCGCATGATCGACGTCGCCGTCTGGTGGCCATGGCCGGGCACGAGGGCGAGGAACGCGCGCAGGGCGCCCGCGTGCGCCGGGGTGTAGGTGCGGTAGCCGTGGGGCGTGCGGCCGGCTGCCGGAAGGATGCCGGCCTCCTCGTAGTTCCTGATCGCCTGCGTGGACAGACCGTGCTCGCGCGCCAGATCCACCGGCCTGAGGCGCTCACGGTTTTGAAGGTTTTGCCCCATCAGCCCGCCGATATCGAGGAAAAGTTTCAACCGAGGGTTCAACGATAGCGTTGAAGGCATGGCTACTGACATCAAGGACATCGCCCATGGCCTCCATGACACCGATGGCGCCCAGGCCGTCGGGGCCGTCGAAGCCCTCACCGTGATGGGACTGCTCCCCGCTCGGCCCCGGCTGCTCGCGCTGGGCGAGCCCACCCACGGCGAGGACGCCCTGCTCGACCTGCGCAACGAGCTGTTCCGCCAGCTCGTCGAGCAGGAGGGCTACAGGACGATCGGGATCGAGAGCGACTGCATGACGGGCCTGCTCGTGGACGAGTACGTCACCTCCGGCACGGGCACCCTCGACGAGGTCATGGAGCACGGATTCAGCCACGGCTGGGGCGCTTCCGCGGCCAACCGCGAGCTGGTGCGCTGGATGCGCGCCCACAACGTCCGCGCCGACGCCGACGGCCGGCCCGCCGCCGAGCGGCTCCGCTTCGCCGGTTTCGACGGCCCGCTGGAGATCACCCACGCCGCGAGCCCGCGGCAGGCCCTCACCGCGCTCCACGGCTATCTCGCGGACCGGGTCGACGCGAACCTGCTCCCCTGCACCGCGGAAACGCTCGACCGCCTGCTCGGCACCGACGACCGGTGGACCGACCCCGCCGCGATGATGGACCCGGCCCGGTCCGTGGGGCAGTCCGCCGAGGCCGGCCGGCTGCGGCTGCTCGCCGACGATCTGGTGGCGCTGCTCGACACGCAGATGCCGCACCTGGTCGCGACGTCCTCGAGGGAGGACCAGGAACGGGCGCACCTGTACGGGCGCACCGCCACCGGCCTGCTGCGCTACCACCACGGGATGGCCGACGACTCCCCGGCCCGCATGACGCGGCTGTGCGCGCTGCGGGACCTGATGATGGCCCACAACCTCCTCGCCGTCGCCGCTCGCGGCCCGGCATTCGTCCACGCCCACAACTCCCATCTCCAGCGGCGGAAGAGCACGATGCAGATGTGGGAGGGGCCGGTGGAGTGGTGGAGCGCCGGCGCGCTCGTGAGCGCCCGGCTCGGGGAGGAGTACGCCTTCGTCGCCACGGCCCTCGGCACGATCCGGCACCAGGGCGTGGACACGCCGCCACCGGACACCGTCGAAGGCCTCCTGTACACGCTCCCCGAAAGCCGCTACGTCGTCGACGCCCCACGGCTGGCCAGCGCCCTCGCCGCCACACGCCCCGCGCCCCGCGTCTCCCCCTGGCTCGGCTACGCCCCGCTCGACCCGGCCCACTTGGCGGACAGCGACGCCATCGTCTTCCTCAAGGACGTCCCGCGCACCCACCCCGCCGGGGCCCGGCCGAACCCCCGGTGAGGCGCGGGAACCGGTCACCCAGCGGGCGGAGCACCCGTCAACGCTCCCCCAAGGCGTTCCGTGGGATTCACAGACGTCACGCGGTGTGCTTGTGGATCACGCCGAGGTAGAGGCGTTCGCGATGGGGCACGTGGTCGCCACGGCCGGGGGTGAAGAACACCGCGCAGACTTGGGCGGGTTGGGTGAGGATGCTGGATTGCTCTCCGAACGTGAGGCGATCGTTGATGTCGTGTCGGCACCCGACTGCGTCAAGGCCGGCGATCAGGTCTTCTCGGAGCACGGTGGACGGGTAGGACTCCGAGTCCGGCAAGACCAAAGGCGGCAACATGGCTGTCGAGCCCGGCCGGAGACTGATCGAGATTCCGCTGACAAGGCCTCGGGTGACGGACAACTCCAGGCCGTCCCAGGCGTAGGGGTAGCCGTCAATGTCCGGTCTCATCCGGATGGCAGGGTGCGGGCGGCCGGCCCCCAGGAGATCTTCGGCCCGGGTCAGGGCCATGCCGCAGTGGAGCGGGCCGATACGGCCGGTCCGGGCGAAGTCGACGAGCAGGTTCATCAAGGTCACGACGGTGACTCTGGCATCTGCTCGTACTGGCCCACACCTGGATTATCTCCGAGAGCCCTCAGGCCGGTGCGCCCAGCCGATCCGCTGCCCGTGCGACGAGGTTGGCGTCGGGTGGTGCGGGCAACAGGACCTCGTCCTCGCCACCCTCGGCGATCTCACCGACCCCGTGGTGCGTACCGTCCTGGCCAGGGCGCTCGGCCCCGGGGTCTCGCTCATGGGACACGGCCTTTCTCGGGTGAGGGGGGTGAGGGGGCGGGGCTGGTGTGGAAGCGGGGCGCCGGCGGTCAGCCCAGTTGCTGGAGAAGAGGGAGGATGTTCTTCGGCTGGGCGTTGACCTGGGCCAGGACGGAGATTCCGGCCTGCTGGAGGATGCCGGCCTGGGTGTGGTTCGCGGTCTCCAGCGCGTAGTCGGTGGCCTCGATGCGTTCGCGGGCGGTGCTGAGGTTCACCACGCCGGTGTCCTGGCGACGGATGTTCGACTCGAAGCGGTTCTGTACGGCGCCGAGGGCCGAGCGCAGGCCGGTGACTTCGACGAGGGCGGCGTCGACGGCGGACAGCGGGTCGATGAGGAATGTTCCGGCGGTGTCCGGTGCGCTCGCGTCGGGCTTGGCGACCGTTGCGGTCCGGCCGTCCGCGGCGACGTAACTGATCCTCGTGGGGTCGGCTTCGTCGGTGAAGGCGAGGGTCTTGGAGACGTCGTACGACTCCAGGCCGAGTGCGTTGACGTTCAGCTGGCTCATGCCGACGGTGACGATGTCACCATCGTTGTCTCCGACTTGGAAGTTCATGCTGGTGTCTTGCGCCAGCACTTTGACGCCGTTGAACTGGGTCCGCAGCGAAATCGTGTCGATGGCCTCCAGACGCTGCGCGACCTCCTGTTGGATGGCGCGCCGGTCGGTGACGGCGTAGAGGCCGTCGGCGGCCTGGACCGTCAGCTGACGTATGCGCTGCAGGTTGTGGGTGATCTCCTTGAGCGCGCCCTCGGTGGTCTGGGCGAGGGAGACGGCGTCGTCGCCGTAACGGGACGTCTGGACGGATCCGTTGACCCGGGTGGTCATCCGGTCCGAGACGGCCAGTCCCGCGGCGTCGTCCGCGTCCTTGGAGGAGTTGACGCGCGTGCCGGAGGCGAGCCGTTCGGCTGCGGTGGTCATCGCCAGGGCCGTGATGTGCAGGTAGTCCTGCGTGGTGAGCGACATGATGTTGGTGTTGAGCGTCAGCATGTGTTCGTCCCCAGTCGGGTGGTGGTCTGTACGGATGCGAGTGCGCCTCCGGCTGCGGCTGCGGCTGCGGCTGCGGCTGCGGCTGCGGCTGCGGCTGCGGCTGCGGCTGCGGCTGCGGCTGCGGCTGCGGCTGCGGCTGCGGCT
>NZ_JBEOXE010000029.1:87621-95483 GCF_040296485.1 Streptomyces sp. NPDC002138
CGGCTGCGGCTGCGGCTGCGGCTGCGGCTGCGGCTGCGGCTGCGGCTGCGGCTGCGGCTGCGGCTGCGGCTGCGGCTGCGGCTGCGGCTGCGGCTACGCATAGCGGGCTGGAGGTCTGACGGCCTAGGCGGGAGCGCCGGTCACGGCCACGTCGTCCTGCGCCAGGACGAGCCGCAGGAGGTCGGGTTCCACCCAGCCGTGGGGGGAGATCGCATCGATGAACGCGGGCAGCACCCGCGCCAGTTCCGCGATGACCTCGGCCTCGTCCCAGCCGCGCATCGCGGCGAGGGCGGCGAGCGTGTCATCGCCGAGGGCCTCGGCCACCTGCTGCTCGGTGAGGGGTTCGTTGGGCCCGGTACCGAGCCAGGAGGACGTCTGCGGCAGGGCGGATGCCAGAGCCCGGGCCTCGGCCTCGATCCGACCGGCGGCCCATTCCTCCTCCGGGGTCAGGTCCGCGATCCGCGCCGCCGCCCGGAACATCTCGATCGTCTCGGCCGGGATGGCGTCGACGAGCGCGGGAATCTCCTCCGCGAGCGCGGCCGCCGCCTCCTGCTCACTCACCTGGGACAGATCGGCCAGCGCCGTCAGCATTCCGGCGGGCGCCGCGGCGGCGACCTCCTCCGCGGTCAGCGACTGGTTGGGGCCCTCACCCGTCCACGAGTCGAACTTCCCCGCCGTACCGGGGGATGCGGCCAGGGACGTCAGCAGCTGGCCCAGCACCGGGGTGGCCGTGTTCTCACTCATCGAGCTCCCTCAGGAAATGATCTTGCGTGGAAGCGGGACGTTACCGACCGGAAGCGCCTCCCGACAGAGCGTGAACCGGCCACGCTGCCCCGGTGCACGAAACGACGACCTGTTCCGTCGACAGCCCGCTGACCGGCTGCCAAGCTGCCCGCATGACCCACGGAATCGAGTCCCGCCCCACCCGGTGAGCGCCCAGGAAGAGCGCAGCCCGCCCCCGCCCCCGCTCGCACCCCGACCCGCTGCCCCACCGGCTCTCTACGACCTGGATCGCCCGTTCGCCGCCGCCCTGTGGCTCGCTCTCTACGCTTCCAGTGACGGACTACGGCCATTCGTCCGCATCCTCTGGACCGGTGATCGGGAGGGCGACCGGGACGTTGACCGGGAGGCCGTGCGCCCGGCGCCCGGCGCTCGTCGCGTTTCTCGCCTCGGCCGACTCCCTCAGCGGCGCGGCCGCCCGCCGCATCGCGGAAGCTTCCCAGCTGCTCGGCCTGCTCGGCCTGCTCGGCCGCCACCCCTTCGACACCGGCCTGCTCGCCCGCGCGGGAAGGCTGCTCGTCCGGATGGGGCGCTCGTACGCCGGTCCGATCGGCCTCCTCGCGTACCGCGACGCACCGCGCGTGTACGAAGAGGTCATCACGCGAGCCGGCTCGCTGCCGCGCACCCTCGCGAGGTGCAACTCGCCGAGGCCGACTGCGCCGAGGGGTGCTGCGGCGCGCTCTACGTCACCATCCGGCGGGACGGGGACCAGGTCGCGTGGGAGCACTGGCGACCCACCCTGCCGGGCTCGCGCGAACGCGCGCCCGCGCCGCCCACCCACCCGAGGCCCGGGCCGCAGCCGCCTTGCACCGGCTGGCCGAGGAGGACCCGAAGTGCTACGCCCAGATCTGCGGCGGCAGCCGCGAACGCGCCGAGGAACTCGGCTTCCCCTGGCCCGACGACACTGTCCCCCGATCCACCAACTAGGCATCCTGCGCGCGCACTTGTACGGCTCTCGCGATGAGGTCATGGATCAGGAACTCACCGGTCCTGCGGTTCTCTTTGAGGCGGCCCAGATCGTCGGGGCCGAACCAGGCGTAGCCGGAGTGCTTGCTCCATTCGAGCGCGGGGGTGTCCAACTCCCCGTCGACCTCGACGAGGTAGTCGGCCTCGTGGCGGAGTCCGGCGCCGTCGTCACCCGTCCAGGTCACGATGCCGAGGAGCTGCCGTACGCACCTCAGGCGCCAGCCGGTCTCTTCCTCGACCTCGCGTGCGAGGGCTTCGAGGATCGACTCCCCTGCCTCGACGTGGCCGCCCACGATGTCCCAGGCATCGGGGAAGAGCCGGCGGTCTGGGCTTCGCTTTTGAGCGAAGGCTTCGCCGGCACGGTTGAGGATGACCGCGCCGACGGCCCAGATCTCGCCCGCCGAGGGGACGGGAACCTCAACGCCGTCGGCGACCGTGAACGACGCTGGGTTGTGTGCAGGCATGCCCGGTAGCGTAGACCGGCCGGGCGTTGTCCCGGCCTGCGCAGTCCGTTCGGGAAAGAGTCTCGCACCGGGGTCCCCGGCATCGTGGTTCGCGGGGCACGCGCTTCGCCGGGCAGCGGATTCGACCGGCACGGGAGCGGGGCGGATCGGTCGGGTCCTGGCAAGATGGCGGCATGGAACGTGTGCTTGGAATCGGTGGGTACTTCATGCGGGCCGCCGATCCGGTGGCCCTCGGAGCCTGGTACCGCGACTGTCTGGGGCTGGACGCGGATGAGAACGGCCTGTGGCATCCGGGAGCCGGGCCGACGGTGTTCGCGACGTTCGAGTCCGGGACCGACTACTTCGGGTCCCGCGCCCAGCAGGCCATGCTCAACTTCCGGGTCGGCGACCTGGACGCGATGCTCGCGCAATTGCGGTCCGCGGGAGCGGACGTGGCCGCGGAGACGCAGGACATGGAGGGGGTCGGCCGATTCGGCTGGGTCACCGATCCCGAGGGCAATCGGGTCGAGCTGTGGCAGCCCGCCTGACCTTCGGCACGCACGCTACGACGGGAGCCGCACGGCCTGGTCCCACACCGTGAGGAAGGCCAGCCTCAAGCAGGCCGCGAGCGCCGGGTGTTCGATGTACAGCGCCGTGGTCGCCTTGGTGTCGGCCATCGGGTCGGGCATGTCGCACAGGACCAGTGCGGCGTCGGCGACGATCAGCTTGAGTGGGAGTGCCGGCGCGAAGCGGGCCTCCTCCCCCGCCACGCCGAAGCGGCGTACGTTCTCCAGCACCTCCGCGTCGCCGAGCGCGTCGTGGGTGTAGACGGCCCGGGCCGTGCCCCCGGACCGGCGCAGCCTGTGGACGGCCTGGATGCCCTCGTCATTGGCCGCGGGCGCGACGAAGGGGGGCTTGCAGAAGCTGAGGAGTTCGTGGGTGGCCTGCTCCTGGATGCTCGCGAACCGTTCTGCGATCGCCCGGGGATCGCGTAGCACCTCGATGTAGTCGAGCGGGTCCGTGTGCGCCTGTCCCGCGGTCCAGACGGGCGTCAGCGCGATGGCGAGCGCCGCCGAAGCCTGGTCCAGCCGCTCCAGCGAATCCCTCTGACGCGTGATCAGCCGGGTGAGGGCCAGCTCGGGCGCCACGGCCGAGTACGCCGCCACCCGGCCGGGGCGCGGGATGGCGAGGCGCCTTCGCACCAGCGCGTCGAGCACGTCGTACACCCGCTGGCGGGGAACGTCCGCCGCGCGCGCGACCTCCGCCGCGGTGTACGAACCCCTCTTGACCAACGCCAGGTAGACCCGCGCCTCGTAGCCCGAAAGCCCCAGCGCCACAAGGTCGTTGACCGCACCGTCGTCCGACTCCATGGCAGGAGACGGTATACCCGGAGATCACCGACCGAAAGCAATCCTTTGCCCTCGGCGGGTATTCCCTTGGGCCTGCTTCTCACTACCTTCATCGAGCCACCACTGAACGTGGTGACAGCCAGCACCAATGAACCCGTGCCACTCGCACTCCGCGGTGTTCCCTCCAGATGACAGGGCATCCCCATGCCCTGCCCACGCCTTCATGCATGGCATGGGCATGTCATTCCTGGAGGGCCACATCCCACCCCGCGGGGATTCCACCCCCCATGGAGGGCAGTTCATTGCATTCAAAACCGACCCGCCGCGCCAGAAGCCTGAAGCGCCGCGCCACGACCGCCGCACTCTCGGCCGCGGCGCTGATATCCGGCGGCTTACTCGCGCTCGCCTCGCCCGCGACCGCCTCGACCACCTCGACCGCCTCGACCGCACCCACCACGGGAGGCACCACCGCCTCGGCCTCCCCCTCCGCGGCACACACCCAGCGGCTCTGCTCGGAGCCCACGAAGCGCGGCTTCATGGCCTGCCACGCGCTGGCCCGTACCGATGTCAAGCAGCAGCTCAGCCTGGCCCCGAACATCCTGCCGTCGGGATACGGGCCCTCCGACCTGCAGAGCGCATACGCCCTGTCCGCTTCGGCCGGCGCCGGTGCGACGGTCGCGATCATCGACGCCTACGACGACCCGAACGCCGAGTCCGACCTGGCGGCGTACCGCTCCCAGTACGGCCTGCCGGCCTGCACCACCGCCAACGGCTGCTTCCGGAAGGCCGACCAGAACGGCGGCACCAACTACCCGACCGCGGACTCCGGGTGGGCGGGCGAGATCTCCCTCGACGTGGACATGGTCAGCGCCGTCTGCCCGCAGTGCCACATCCTGCTCGTCGAGGCGAACCAGCCGTCCATGGCCGACCTGGGCGCCGCCGTCAACCGCGCGGTGACCATGGGGGCGAAGTACGTCTCCAACAGCTACGGCGGCGGCGAGGACTCCACCGACCCGAGCTCCGACACCTCGTACTTCAACCACCCGGGCGTCGCGATCACCGTCAGCTCCGGTGACAGCGGCTACGGGGTCGAATACCCGGCGGCCTCCCAGTACGTCACCTCGGTCGGCGGTACGTCGCTGACCCGCGCCGGTGGCACCTCGCGCGGCTGGTCGGAATCCGTCTGGGGCAGCAGCTCCGGTGGCAACGGCGCGGGTTCCGGCTGCTCCGCGTACACGACCAAGCCGTCCTGGCAGGCGGACAGCGGCTGCGCCAAGCGCACCGTCGCCGACGTCTCCGCGGTCGCCGACCCGGCCACCGGCCTCGCCGTCTACGACAGCTACCAGGCCAGCGGCTGGAACGTCTACGGCGGCACCAGCGCCTCGGCGCCGATCATCGCCTCCGTCTACGCGCTGGCCGGCACCCCGGCCGCGGGCAGCTACCCGTCGTCGTACCCGTACGCCCGCACCGCGTCGCTCAACGACGTGACCAGCGGCGCCAACGGCTCGTGCTCGAGCAGCTACCTCTGCACCGCCAAGTCCGGCTACGACGGCCCGACCGGCCTGGGCACTCCCAACGGCACCGCCGCCTTCACCGGGGGCTCCACCGGCGGCAACACGGTCACCGTGACCAACCCCGGCAGCCGGAGCAGCACCGTCAACACCGCTGCCTCCCTGCAGATCCAGGCCACCGACTCCGCCGGCGGCCAGACCCTCACCTACAGCGCCACCGGGCTCCCGCCGGGGCTCTCGATCAACTCCTCGACGGGCCTCATCAGCGGTACGCCGACCACCAATGGCACCTACAACGTGACGGTGACCGTCAAGGACACCACGAACGCGAGCGGCAGCGCCTCCTTCACCTGGACGGTCACCCCGGCCGGCAACATCTGCGGCGGCCCGCAGCTCCTCGGCAACGCGGGCTTCGAAACCGGCAGCGCCGCGCCGTGGAGCGCCACCAGCGGCGTGGTCGACAACGGCAGCGGCGAGGCGGCCCACTCCGGCTCCTGGAAGGCGTGGCTCGACGGATACGGCAGCACGCACACCGACTCGCTCTCCCAGTCGGTGACCATCCCGGCAAGCTGCCACGCCACGCTCACCTACTTCCTGCACATCGACACCGCGGAGACGACCACCACCACCGCCTACGACCAGCTGACGGTGCAGGCCAACTCCACCACCCTGGCCAGCTACTCCAACCTCAACAAGAACACCGGCTACGCGCAGAAGTCCTTCGACCTGTCCTCGTTCGCGGGGCAAACGGTGACCATCAAGTTCACCGGCACCGAGGACTCCAGCCTGAAGACGTCGTTCGTGATCGACGACACCGCGCTCAGCACCAGCTGATCCGTGCGTGCGCGATGGCGTAAGTGAAGGACGGGCCCGGACCGCAGCAGCGGTCCGGGCTCCTCCGCACACCGGGCCGCCGCCGAAGCGAGGCCCGCGATGCCCGACCGGCTCACCGAGGCGGGTCCGAGCGGCCCGGCACCCGGAGACGGCCGTCCACGGGATCGGTGGCGAACAGCCCGGCCCCGCCGCCGTAGAGGCGCCCCGCCGGTCCGCCGACCTGCGTCCAGACCCGCCGTTCCAGGAGACGCGACACGCGGACCAGGTCCCTGGGGCCGGTCCCGCTCACCCTTTCGTCGATGCCGCGGAGGGCGGGCCGAGGTGGTGTCCACAGGACCAGCGCCGTTCCCGGTGCGTGGAGCTGCTCTTCGGGCTGCCGGGGCGGATCCTCGGGCTGCTGCGCGGGTTGCCGCGCGGGTTGCCGCCCGGGGTGTTCGGCCGAGAAGCCTTCGTGGACGGGGAATTGGCCGCAAGCAGCCGATCGCGACCCTGCTGGTCAGGCCGGACGAAGCGGCGGGCAATGGCATCGTCCGCCGGACACGGGCCGGTGCCGGTGCGGTCAGGCCCGTGGGGCGATCTCTTCCAGGTCGTCGACGGTGCCGGTCATGACGGCACGGATGTGTTCCGTGAGGTGCTCCGCGGGCCAGTCCCACCACGCGAGGGCGAGCAGGCGCGCGACCTCCTCGGCGCTGTAGCGGGTGCGGATGAGTGCGGCCGGGTTGCCGCCGACCATGCCGTAGTCGGGGACGTCGTCCACGACCACGGCGCCGGAAGCGATGATCGCGCCGTGCCCGATACGTACTCCGGGCATGACCATGGTGTCGTAGCCGAACCAGACGTCATTGCCGACGACGGTGTCTCCCCGGCCCGGCAGGCCTGTGAGCAGGTCGAAGTGCCGGGCCCAGGCGCCGCCCATGAGGGGGAAGGGAAAGGTGGAGGGACCGTCCATGCGGTGGTTGGCCCCGTTCATGATGAACCGCACCCCGGTGCCCAGCGCACAGAACTTCCCGATGATCAATTTCTCCGGTCCGTAGTGGTAGAGCACGTTGCGGGTCTCGAACGCCGTCGGGTCCTGCGGGTCGTCGTAGTAGGAGTACTCCCCCACCTCGATCAGCGGCGAGGTCACCAGCGGCTTCAGCAGGACCACGCGCGGCTGGTCGGGGAACGGGTGGAGCACCGTCGGGTCCGGGGGAAGGTGATTCAAGGCAGTCACTCTCGGTCGGAATCGGTCGCCGCGCCCAGCGGTCGTCGGTAGCGGAGCTCGGTGAGCGTGACGTCGTCGTAGACGTCGTCCTGGGCACCGCCGTCGAGCTGGTAGCCGGCGCGCTCGTAGAAGCGACGGGCCTGCTGGTTGTCACCGAGAACCCACAGGGCCGAGGTCTGAAACCGCTGCCCCGCCAGGCGTGAGTGCACCTCGCCGAGGAGCGTGCGGCCCACTCCCCGCCCGATGAGGTCGGGACGTACGTACAAGGCGTAGACCTCGGCCGCTCGCCCGGCACCGCTCACCCGGCCCCGGTACGGACCGAAGCTGACCCATCCCACGACCTCACCCGAGTCCTGGCGCGGGCCGCCGCCGGGGGCCAGGGCGACGAGGTCCGTCGACTGCCGCAGCGGGTGGGAGAACCATTCCCGCCGTTTTACGGCGTCCTCCTCCGGCGTCATCGCATCCAGGTATGTCTGCGGAACGATCCCGGTATAGGCGGAGCGCCAGCCCCGCACCCGGATCGCCGAGACGGCCTCGATGTCACCCTCACTCATTTCGCGCACCCGCACCCTCCGCAACATCCCGCCACGGTAAGGCCCCGGGCGTAGCGGCAGGAACTCATTTGGCCACCGCTCGGCGGGTACGGGATCACGACCGAGCAGGCCGTTTACCTGGTGCTGAGGTGGGCGTCAAGCCCCGAGTTTCCGGAGCGTGACCGTGGTGTTCCGGTGGGGCTTACTGGTGATGCGGGCCTCACCGGAAAGGAAATGGTGAA